>JAPWUY010000349.1 GCA_028275295.1 Thermodesulfobacteriota bacterium
GAGGATGCCCTTTCGGAACTGGAGGAGTCTTTCAAAAGGGCGCGAGAGGGCCAGAAAGAGGAGATTCCATCGGGAGGTGAAGGGAAGCGATGAGCTATAGAAGCGGGAGGCACTTCGTTCAGATACCAGGACCGACCAATGTTCCTGAGCGGGTCTTGAGGGCTTTGGCCAGACCTACCATAGACCACAGAGGACCTGAATTCGCTCATCTCGCCAAGGAAGTTTTGGCCGGGCTCAAGAGGATCGTCAAGACTGAGGGCCCCGTTGTCATATATCCGTCCTCGGGAACCGGTGCCTGGGAGGCAGCCCTCGTAAACACCCTCTCTCCCGGGGACAAGGTTCTCATGTTCGAGACAGGCCACTTCGCCACCCTTTGGCGCAACATGGCCTTGGCCCTGGGGCTAGAGGTGGACTTCGTTCCCACTGACTGGAGGAGGGGGGCAGACCCAGCCATAGTATGGGACAAACTCTCACGGGACAAAGAGCACTCCATAAAGGCTGTGGCCATCGTCCACAATGAGACCTCGACTGGGGTGACTAGCAGGATCGCGGAGATAAGGAGGGCGATGGACGATGCGGATCATCCCGCCTTGCTCCTCGTGGACACCATCTCCTCCTTGGCATCGATAGATTATAGGCACGACGAGTGGAAGGTGGATGTCACAGTGGGATGCTCCCAAAAGGGGCTCATGTTACCCCCTGGATTGGGCATCAATGCCATGAGCTCCAAGGCCTTGGAGGCCAATGCCAAGGCCAAGCTTCCTCGCTCCTTCTGGGATTGGAGGCCCATGCTCGAGGCCAACGAGGCTGGTTTCTTCCCCTACACCCCAGCAACCAATCTCCTTTACGGTCTGAAAGAGTCCATAGCCATGCTGGAGGAGGAGGGATTGGAAAACGTCTTTGCCAGGCATGCCAGACATGCCGAGGCAACGAGAAGGGCTGTGGGAGCTTGGGGCCTCGAGACCCAGTGCGCCAACCCCCTCGAGCACAGCAACACCCTGACGGGGGTGAGGATGCCCCATGGAGTGGATGCGGACAAGGTGAGAAAGGTGATCCTGGAAAGGTTCAACATGTCTTTGGGAACAGGTCTGGGGAAACTCAAAGGATCCATGTTCCGCATCGGTCATTTGGGAGATTTCAATGATCTCATGCTCCTCGGCACCCTAGCTGGAGTGGAGATGGGGCTCGGGCTCGCTGGGGTCCCCCACAAGAGGGGAGGGGTGGACGCTGCCATGGATTACCTGTACGAGACCCTTCGCTGATATGAATCCCGAAAAAAGCCCTCGAGAATTCGAGCGGGCTCGAGGAGGAATTGGAGGCCGCGAAAGGTCAATCGGGAACCTAGGGTTGCCCCTCAGGTTTCACATTCCAAACCAAGGAGGAGAGAGATGAAAGGGAGGATAAGGGTCATAGGTTTGGTGGGTATCCTCACAGTTATGGGGGCCTCGAGCAAGGTCTTCGGTGTCGAGGAGATAAAATTCGGTCACGTGGGCGCCCCCGGTTCACTCTTTGCCGTATGTGCAGAGGAGTTCGCCAAGAGGGCCAATGCCAAGCTTGGAGAAAAGGCCAAGGTGGTCGTCTACGGCTCGAGCCAGCTCGGAGGCGACAGCGAGCTCCTCAAGAAATTGAAGCTGGGAACCGTGGACCTGGCCCTCCCCTCCACTGTCATGTCCTCTGTGGCGGACATATTCGGCATCTTCGAGATGCCATATCTCGTGAAAAACCGCTGCCACATGAAAAAGATAGGAGAGTCCATATTCTGGAGCCAAATTGCCCCATCCGTGGAGGACAGAGGTTATAAGATCATTGGTCTTTGGGAGAACGGGTTCCGACACATGACCAACAACTTGAGGCCCATCGTCACTCCGGAAGACCTCAAGGGGGTGAAGTTGAGGATTCCAGAGGGCGAATGGCGGATGAAGATGTTCAAGGCCTATGGGGCCAATCCAACTCCCATGGCACTCTCTGAGGTCTTTGTGGCGCTCCAGACAGGAGTCGTCGATGGCCAAGAGAATCCATTCCCTCAGATCTATAGCCAGAAGTTCCACGAGGTCCAGAAATATCTCTCCCTCACAGGACACGTCTACACCCCCGCCTATGTCACAACGGGAAAGGCCAAGTGGTCCAAACTGCCAGAGGATGTGAGAAAGGTTTTGGAAACTACAGCTAAAGAGATGCAGGAGTTCGTGTACGAGACAGCCGAGAAAATGGATCAGGAACTTCTGGATAAGATGAAGGGTTCGGTTCAGGTGAACGAGGTGAACAAGGACGCCTTTGTCAAGGCGAGCAAGCCCGTATACGAGGAGTTCGACAAATCCGTAAAGGGAGGAAAGGAGCTCATAGAGAAGATCCTGGAGCTGGCCAAGGGCTGTTGATTGCCGATGGAAGGGGCCCGAGCAGGGCCCCGAACCTCACGACCGGGAGAAAGGGTTTATGCTCGAGAAGCTGAAGAAAGGGTTCCAATGGGCACTCGAGACATGGGTGATAGTGCTCATGTTCTCGACGACCGTGATTGTGGTGATAGCTGTAGTGTTTCGCAAGGCTGGCTATTCTCTCGGCTGGGCAGATGAGATCTCCAGAGTCCTTCTTGCCTGGCTGACCTATTACGGATCTGCTCTGGCAGCTCTGAGGAGGGCCCACATAGGTTTCCCCGGTCTCCTCAACAGGTTCTCGCCCAACAAGCGATTGCCTTTCCTCATCTTGGGTGAAGCTTTCGTCATCGCGTTCTTTGGGGTCATGGTATGGGTTGGCCTGGAGGTGTACAAGGTCCTCGAAGGAGATACACTGGTGAGTCTCACCTGGGTTCCCCTGAGGCTGACCCAATCCGTCATACCCGTTGGGGCCTTTCTCTTCATCGTGGCCGAGCTATTGAGCCTAGCGGAGGAGATGAGACCCAGGAGGATCTCGGAGATCTATCGGAAAGAGGGAGGCCATAAGGGGGAGGCGAGGGGATGACAGGCACTGTAGTATGGATGCTTTTTCTGCTATTTGGACTTGTGGCCATAAATGTTCCCATAGCAATAGCCCTCGGGATAGTTGCAGCCGCAGCCATGGTTCTCACCCAGGGGCCAGAGATCTTGCCCAATGTCGCCCTAGTGATGTACGACGGTGCGACGAATTTCTCCCTTCTTGCCATACCCCTTTTCATATTCGCCGGCTCCATAATGAATGCAACCGGTATATCGAGGAGGCTCATAGCTTTCGCCACATCTCTGGTCGGGTTCATAAGGGGGGGCCTGGCAATGGTAAGCATTGTCACGTCCATGTTTTTTGCTGAGATGTCAGGCTCAGCTGTTGCTGACGTGGCCGCCTTGGGTACCATCCTGGCCCCTGCGATGAAAAAAAGCGGGTACCCAAGTTCCTTCGCAGCAGCCGTTTTATCTTCCGCTGCGACAATAGCAGTCATAATTCCACCTTCCATTCCCATGATCATATATGCGGTCATGTCGG
>JAPWUY010000350.1 GCA_028275295.1 Thermodesulfobacteriota bacterium
AGCCAAGGTAGGGGCCTTGGCCTCCCATGCGAGGGCCAATGGAGAGGAAGGCCTCGCTGAGGTCATGTTCTACAAGCGACTGGATGATTCCAGGGTGGAGTGTCTTGTCTGCCCCAGGAAATGCCGCATAGCTGATCAGGAAAGGGGCTTTTGCGGTAACAAGGAGAACAGAGGTGGCCGCTACTTCACCCTTGTACACTCGAGGCCTTGTGCCGTCAATGTGGATCCCATAGAGAAGAAGCCTTTCTTCCATGTGCTTCCTGGAACCAAATCCTTTTCCGTTGCCACAGCGGGCTGCAATATTGAGTGCCAGTTCTGCCAGAATTGGCAGATAGCACAGGTGAGGCCAGAGCAGGTGAGATCCCTTTTCATGCCTCCAGAGGAGGTGGTGAGGAGGGCGAAAGAGACGGGTTGTCCCACCATCTCCTACACCTATTCGGAGCCCGTGAGCTTCTACGAATACATGCTCGATACGGCGGTGGAAGGGAACAAAAGGGGGGTCCGCTCCCTGGTTGTGACAAATGGCTACATAAACGAGGAGCCCTTGAAGAAACTTTGCGAAAATGTAGCGGCCATCAAAGTGGACCTCAAGGCGTTCAACGAGAGGTTTTACAAAGAGCTTTGCAGGGGCGAACTGAAGCCGGTTCTGGACACATTGAAGTGTCTAGGAAAATGGTCGCTCTGGACGGAGATCGTGATGCTCATACTTCCTGGCCACAACGATGAGGAGCAGGAGATCAGGCAAATGGCCAGGTGGATAAAAGAAGAGCTCTCCCCGGATGTTCCCGTTCACTTCACCCGCTTCAGGCCTGCATACAAGATGCAGGATCTTCCACCCACTCCCATTGCCACTTTGGAGAGGTGCTACGAGGCTGCCAAGGAGGAAGGCCTTCGATACGTTTATATTGGAAACGTTCCGGGCCACAAAGCCGAAAGCACTCAGTGCCCCAGATGCGGAAAGACGGTCATAGGGAGGATGGGATTTGCCATAACCCAGAAGAGTCTTTCCCCTGATGGGCGGTGTTCGTTCTGTGGGGAGATGATCCCCGGGATCTGGGCTTAGGGCTTCTTCGCCTCCTTGTTTCTCTCGTATATGATCCTCATCCCCTCCAGAAGGAGAAAGTCATCCACTTCCTCTATGGTCCTGGATTCCGAAGCAATGAGGGAGGCCAGCCCCCCTGTCGCGACGACCTTGGTGGGTCCAGGGACTTCGGCCTTGAGCCTCTCCACTATTCCGTCCACAAGGCTCACATAGCCCCAGAAAAGACCTGATTGGATGGATGTCACCGTGCTTTTGCCCAAGACCGAAGGTGGCTTTGCGAACTCCACCTTGGGAAGCTGGGCCGTTCGTTGGAAGAGGGCCTCGCTCGCAACTCCAACGCCTGGGGCTATGGCTCCTCCCAAATACTCGCCATTGGAAGAGATGAGATCGAAGGTCGTAGCTGTTCCGAAATCCACCACTATCACAGCCTGCTTGTAACGCTCGTAGGCGGCCACTGCATTGACTATCCTATCGGCACCGACCTCCCTTGGATTGTCGTAGAGGATCTTGATGCCGGTCTCTACTCCCGGCCCCACAAGTAGGGGCTTCACCCCAAAATATCTCTCACAGAGCTCATGGATCGCTCGAAGAAGAGGGGGGACCACGCAGGATACCACCACAGCCTCTATCCCACCCATGGGAAGATCAGCCCACCGAAAGAGGTTCCAGACAAGCATTCCGAATTCGTCCCCGGTCTGGCCGTGAACCGTCCTTATTCTCCAGTTGCTGAGAAGCTCTTTCCCTCTGTATACTCCGAAGACCGTGTTGGTGTTCCCCACATCTATGACAAGAAGCATGGCTCCCTCCTCTTCGGTTCAGCCCCTCACTACCTCCTGGAGCCTCCTCAGGCCTTCAGAGATCTTCATGGCTTTTGCCTCGAGATCCGATGCCCTCCTCCTCGCCTTCTCTATCACCTGAGCAGGAGCTCTCTCCAGGAAGTCCCTATTGGCGAGCTTCTCTTTTATGGAGTGGAGCTCCTTTTCCACCTCGTCCTTTTCCTTGAAAAGCCTCTTCTGTTCCTTGTCCAGGTCGAGAAGCCCTTCCAGGAAAAGGTGTATCTCCACCCCTCCCGCTACCGAATAGACAGCCATCTTGGGCCTCGAAGCACTCGGGTCTATGGAGAGCTCGGCCACCTTGGCCAAGATCTTGACGGTCTCCGAGTGGGCCTCCAGGACGGGAGTCAGCTTTACCTGGGGGATGAGGAGCACGTTCACTTGAACCCCAGGTGCAACCCCCATCTCGGCCCTCAGATTCCTTATGCCCCCGATTACCTCTTGAATGAGCCTCACCTCCTCCTCCGCCTCCTGGTCGAGGAACTCTTCCCTTGGCTTCGGGAAGGCCGAGACCATTATGGAGCCCTGAGTCCCTGGAATGGACTGCCATATCTCCTCGGTTATGAAGGGCGCGAAGGGGTGAAGTAGCTTGAGTATGTCTTTGAGGACCTCCACCATGACCCTCTGGGCCCTGCTCCTCTCAGCGGGATCCTTGGGCCTGTACAGGGAGGGTTTTATCCATTCCAGATACCAGTCACAGTATTCGTGCCAGAGAAACTGGTAAATGCTGCTTGCCGCATCGTTGAACCTGTATCCTTCCAGGTGCTCCCTCACTTCCTTGACCGTTTTGGCGAGCCTGCTCAGGATCCACCTGTCCTCCACTGGCAGGCCTTGAGGCTCCGGAAGCCCCTGGGGCAGCTCATCGGTGTCCAAGTTCATGAGGACGAACCGAGCCGCATTCCACAGCTTGTTCATGAAGTTGCGATATCCCTCTATCCTCTCCATGGAGAGCTTGATATCCCTTCCCTGGGCAGCGAAGGCTGCTAGCGCGAACCTGAAGGCATCCGCCCCATACTTCTCTATCACCTCCAGGGGGTCTATGACATTCCCCAAGGATTTGCTCATCTTCCGTCCCTCTATGTCCCTCACCAGGGCATGGATGTACACGTCTCTGAAGGGGACATCACCCATGAACTTGAGCCCCATCATGATCATCCTGGCAACCCAGAAGGTGAGGATGTCGAAGCCCGTGACCAGAAGGGATGTGGGATAGTAGAACTCGAGTTCCCTGGTCTTCTCGGGCCACCCCAAGGTGGAAAAAGGCCACAGGGCTGAGCTGAACCAAGTGTCAAGGACATCTGTATCCTGCTGGATGGAGGTGCCTCCGCAGTGGGCGCAAGCCTTGGGGTCGTGAGCCTCCACCGTGATGCCGCCACATTCTCCGCAATACCAGGCTGGAATCCTGTGGCCCCACCATATCTGTCTAGATATGCACCAATCCCTTATGTTCTCCATCCAGGCGAAGTAGTCGTTTTCCCACTTGCTGGGGATTATCCTTATCCTCCCCTCCCTCACAGCCCTGATCGCTTCCTCGGCAAGAGGTTTGACCCGAACAAACCATTGCTCGGA
>JAPWUY010000351.1 GCA_028275295.1 Thermodesulfobacteriota bacterium
CTGGTCCGGTTTGGACGGAAAAGGAAAGGCCCTATAGGCCCAAAGGCCCAACTGGCTTTGGGGTGAGACTCCTAGTGGAATTTTTGCGAAATTATGGGTGATGGAGAAGGGGCCAAATCCGGCTCCCTTTGCTCCGTTTGTCTCATACGGCCGGCTGGTGGGGCCCACTTCAAGAGAGACTTGGTACGGCCGGTTCCTGGCCAAAGGGGACCTGAGCCCCTCTCTCGTTCGGTCCTGCTCTGAGGGGCTTGGGGTCCAGGCCCGAGGGTCGAACCCTCTCCAGGGCGATCAGGGCCATCTTTGTCATGGGCTCACATGCCGAGCCTTCCCAAAAGAATTCGGGCTATGGCCCACCTCGCCATCCTCCCTCGGAGAAACTCTTGGCCCCCTCCAGGGGCTCGCCGCTCGCTATTGTCTCCATTCCGATCGAGAATTCGTGGCCAAGGGCCTCCTTTAGAGGCAGATGGAGACACTCGTAAACCGAGCGCCTGTCATTCCGCAGGCAGACCTGGGGGAAAGAGGCCAATTCCCTGGCCAATCCCATTGCCTCCTCCAAGGCCTTTCCCTTCTCAGCTATTCTGTTGACGAGCCCCATGGCAAATGCCTCCTCAGCCCCCACAGGCCTGCCAGTGAGGATCATGTCCAGGGCTCTGGAGAGACCTATTAACCTGGGGAGCCTCACTGTGCCTCCATCCACCAGGGGCACTCCCCAGCGCCTGCAAAAGACTCCCAGAACAGCATCTCTCTCAGCCACCCTGAGGTCGCAAAGAAGGGCCAGTTCCAATCCTCCCGCCACAGCATAACCCGATATGGCTGCTATGGATGGCTTGGAGAGGAACATTCTCGTAGGACCCATGGGACCGTCTCCTTCTGGCTCCAGACGATTCCCCTCACCCCTGCTGAGGGCCTTGAGATCAGCCCCGGCACAGAAGCACCCTCCAGCTCCCGTGAGAACGAGCACCGCAAGGGATGGGTCCTCATCGAAGCTTCGGAAGGCATCCGCCAGGGCCTGAGCTGTGGCCCTGTCCACCGCGTTCCTGAGATGAGGTCTGTTGATTGTGACAATGAAGATGGAATCCTGTCTTTGGGTCAACACGGTTTCCATTTTCCCCTCCCACAGTGATCCTCCTCAAGGGCAAGAACCCTGTCCTCAAGGAACTCTTTTTGTGGAGCGGACCTCTTCTCCCTTGGATGTGAGGACGAGTTCCACGATCTCGGGTCTGCTTCCGAGCCTCACTGGTGGTCCCCATGTGCCGACTCCGCAGGACACATATATGTGGGTCCCCCCTTTTTTCACATATCCCCAGCTTACCTCGTAGACCAACTCGGTGATGTAATTCAGGGGAAAAAGCTGGCCGTGATGAGTGTGGCCAGATACCTGGATATCCACTCCATTTTCCTCGGCCTCGTGGAGATTGACTGGTTGATGATCCATGACCAGTATCGGATAGCCCTGGGGGATGTTCGCTAGAAGCTCCCTCAAGGAGGCCCTCTTCCTCCCCGCGAAGACTGAGGAACTTCTGTCCTCCCTCCCCACAATGTAGAGGGAATCCCCCACCTTCACCACCTCGTCCCTCAAGACCCTTATCCCCGTCTCCTCAAGATAGGAGCATGCCCTCTCAACTCCGGCTAGATACTCGTGGTTGCCCGTCACAGCATAAACCCCAAAGGGCGCACTCAGCTCCTTGAGGATCCCCCTCACTTGGTTTCCGAGGATTCTGTGGGGGTCTTCATCGAGAATGTCCCCGGGAAGCAGTATGAGATCTGCCTTCAAGGACTGGACAAGTCCCACTATCTTCCTCAATTTCTTCTCCCCGACGATTGTGCCCAGGTGGAGATCCGAGATCACAGCGACCCGAAGAGGATCCCTTTCCCCCAGCTTCTTCTCCAAGTTTATGTGGACAGTGCGGATTTTGGGCTCGCACCC
Organism: Thermodesulfobacteriota bacterium; assembly: GCA_028275295.1. GTDB lineage: Bacteria > Desulfobacterota > Desulfocorpusculales > Desulfocorpusculum > Desulfocorpusculum > JAPWUY01. The sequence continues at coordinate 1,928 of JAPWUY010000351.1, forward strand.
ATTCCAGTATCCAGCACCAATAGCGAAGAGAGCAGAGACCAGGGTCAGGACCCTGGCCTTTCGCTCCAAGCCAGGATCTAACCCAAATCCGAGAAGCTGTCCGAAAAGTAGTCTGTAAAGGTCAAGGATAGCGAAGCCGAGAAAACTGTATAGTACCACGGCAAACCAGAAGGACCCGATCCAGAGAAGGAGATCCGAGACCACCTCAGGGGGCCTGGCCCCAAGGGACCTCCCAGCTATGTACGAGAGGGAGAAGAAGGAAAAAATCCAAGGACACACTCTAGAGGCAAGGGGTAAGGGGAGAAATACCTTCTTGAGCCCCAAGTAGATGTAGAAATTCACGATGCCATATAGGAAAAGGAAGACCCACACAAACCACATCCTCGCAACCTCATCACTCAATGGTCCATCTCAGTGGGGGCTCAAAAGGAGACCTCCTTCTTCCCCTCCCACCCCCAAGGCCTCTTATCCCAGGCAACTCAGGAGGCCACGGATTCGCCTTCTCAGATTACCCATTCAATAGCTCTCCAATCAAGATGTGTCGGGGCGCGAGGGGATCCATGCTTTGAGACTGGAAAAGGCGAGGCCTTGCATTTCTTATGAGGCCTGGCTAGTAGCACTCCCTATACCGGGACGGAATGGAGAGAGATCCAGTGACTCCTGCTCACTGGATCCAGGTCCCAGAGAGGTAAGGGGCTCTATTCGAGTTCCTCAGATTTCATTTGAATGCTTTGGGGACAAGGGGAATGCACCCCCTAGAGTTCGAAAAGATCCCGAGAGATGGGGATTGGGGAGGCCCAAGTGGAGAGTCCTCCGTCATGGCGGTTTTCTGGGGCCTGGAGTGGATAGGTCCCTCCACTCGAGCTATGGGAGATGCCCATGGGGATTGCAGGAGAGACGAGGGAGTAATAAGCTTTCTTTGGTCTCCAGAGGGTGCAGAGTTTCGTGCGAGGAGGTCTTCCCATGGATCTATTCGATTTGACTGGCAAGGTTGCTTTGGTCACTGGTGCTTCTAGGGGTTTGGGCAGGGCCATGGCGAAGGGTTTGGCCAAGGCTGGAGCTGATCTGGTTTTGTGTGCCAGGAGTGAAGCTGATCTCGCTTCTGCTTGCAGGGAGATAGAGGCGATGGGTCGGAAGGCGGTTGCGATTCAGGTGGATGTGCTATCCTCCGAGAGTGTCGAGAGGATGGCCCAGAGGGCCTTCCATGAGATGGGCAGGGTTGACATATTGGTGAACAATGCTGGTGTGAATGTGAGGAAGCCCGTGGTGGAGCTAGGGGAAGAGGAGTGGGATCTTGTTTTGGACACCAATCTCAAGGGTTATTTTCTTGTGGGAAGGGCCATTGGCAGGAGGATGATCTCTCAGGGTGGTGGGAAGGTGATAAATGTCGCCTCGATCCTTGGGGCTGTGGGCTTGCCCAATCAGGTTGCCTATGCATCGAGCAAGGGTGGTGTTATTCAGATGACGAAGGTGATGGCCCTCGAGTGGGCCCCTTATCACATAAATGTGAATGCC
>JAPWUY010000352.1 GCA_028275295.1 Thermodesulfobacteriota bacterium
ATAAGAGATAGCAGGGCCCTGGTTGAGAGATGGACCCGGGAAGGGAGGAGAGTTTATGGAATAACCACAGGCTTCGGGGCCCTGGCGGATGTGGCTGTGGATACATCTCAGGCAAAGAGACTCCAGACAAACGTCCTCCTCAGCCATGCAGCTGGGGTTGGGGAGCCCCTTCCCGAAGAGGTCGTCAGGGCAGCGATGCTCCTCAGGGTTCAGGATGCCACACTTGGCAGATCCGGCCTGAGCGAGGAAGTCGTGGACCGGATAGTCCTTTTTCTCAACCGAGGGATTTTCCCCCTCGTCCCCAGTCAGGGTTCAGTGGGAGCAAGTGGAGACCTGGCTCCCATGGCCCACATGTTCCTCCCGCTGATTGGTCAGGGTACAGTGATCCACAAGGGAGAGAAGATGTCAGCATCCGAGCTTCACAGGCGGCTCGGCCTCCGGCCCCTGGAGCTGGGTCCAGGGGAGGGACTGGCCCTCATAAACGGGACCCAAGTCATGACAGCCATTGGAGCCCTGGCCGTCTGGGACGCCATGGATCTGGTCCGGGTAGCGGACATAGCTTGCGCCATGAGTCTGGAAGTCCTCCTGGGCACGCGGACGGAATTCGACCCCAGGATCCACAGGGTGAGGCCTCATCCGGGGCAGGCCATATCTGCTGATAACATGCTGAGAATCACAGCATCGAGCGAGATAGTCTCCTCCCACAAGGACTGCTCCCGCATCCAAGACGCCTACACCCTGAGATGCTCTCCTCAGGTGCACGGAGCCAGCAGAGATGCCATACTCTTTGCCCAGAAGGTCATCGACACAGAGATCAACTCGGCCACCAACAACCCTCTGATATTCCCCGAGACGGGTGAGTTTCTCTTGGGTGGGAACTTCCACGGCCAGCCAGTCGCTTTGGCCATGGATTTTCTGGCCATGGCTGTTGCCGAGCTGGCGAGCATATCGGAACGAAGAATAGAACGCCTCATAAATCCACAGCTGAGCGGCTTGCCGGCCTTTCTAGTTCAAGACGGGGGGCTCAACTCGGGCTTCATGATAGCCCAATACACCGCAGCCTCTTTGGTCTCGGAGAACAAGATCCTAACTCACCCTGCCTGCGTGGACTCCATTCCCACCTCTGCCAATAAAGAGGATCACGTGAGCATGGGGACCATAGCTGCGAGAAAGGCCCGAAAGGTGGTCGAGAACACCCAGCACGTCCTGGCAATAGAGGTCATGTGTGCAGCCCAGGCACTCGACCTCTTCACGGACCTGAGGGCCGGGATCGGCACCCAGAGGGCCTATCAGGTCATTCGCTCCAGGATCCCCCACTTGGATGAGGACAGGTTTCTCGCCTCTGACATAGAGGAAGCCGTGAAACTAGTGAGAAATAGGGAGCTCCTCCGAACAGTGGAAGAGGCTGTGGGTCCTTTGGGCTAGAGCCATTGACTAAAGGGGGCAGGAAGTGTTTGAATACAATTCTCGAGCCGCGAGCTCGATGAAGAAGGGAAGAATCGGAGACCAGGAGGCCGAGCATGTCCAGTGACCCCAGAAAGAGGCTCTTGGAGAGACTCCGCATAGGGTGTGGAGAGCCCAGACCGGTGAGCGCCCCAAGGGGAAGGGAACTCCACTGCAAGGGTTGGCATCAGGAGGCAGCCCTCAGGATGCTCCTCAATAACCTGGATCCAGAAACAGGGGAGAAGCCAGAGGAGCTCATAGTCTATGGAGGTTTCGGGAAGGCGGCTCGAAACTGGAAGTGTTTCGATGCACTCGTGCTATCGCTCCTGGAACTGGAGAACGACGAGACCCTTCTGGTTCAGTCGGGGAAGCCAGTGGGCATCCTCAAGACCCATTTCCACTCCCCTCGGGTGCTCATAGCCAACTCCAACATAGTGCCCCATTGGGCCAACTGGGAGACATTTCACGAGCTCGACCGAAAGGGGCTCATCATGTATGGCCAGATGACCGCTGGCTCCTGGATCTACATAGGGACCCAGGGGATACTCCAGGGCACATATGAGACCTTCGCCTCTTTGGCAGAGCTCCACTTTGGAGGAACTCTGGCTGGCAAGATAGTCCTGACAGCCGGTCTAGGAGGGATGGGAGGGGCCCAACCTCTGGCCATTGCCATGAACGAGGGAGTCGCCATCTGTGTGGAGGTTGACCCGGATAGGATCCAAAGGAGACTCCAGACCAAGTACCTGGACAAGGTCGCTAACAGCTTGGAGGAGGCACTGGCGATGGCCAGGGAAGCGGCCTCTCGAAGGAGGCCCCTCTCCATAGGTGTTCTGGGCAATGCCGCTGAGGTCCTCCCAAGGCTCCTGGAGATGGGGTTCGTCCCAGATGTGGTGACCGACCAAACAAGCGCCCATGACGAACTCAACGGTTACATTCCAGCTGGGATGTCCCTGGAGGAAGCCCTGGCCTTGAGAAAAAGGGATCCCAAGACCTACATGGAAAGGGCACTGGATTCCATGGCAATTCACTGCAGGACCATACTCTCCTTCAAGGAAAGGGGAGCCATAGCCTTTGATTATGGGAACAACTTGAGGGGGCAAGCCCTGAGAAGAGGGGTCACCAACGCCATGGACTACCCAGGCTTTGTCCCAGCCTACATAAGGCCCCTGTTCTGCGAGGGAGAGGGGCCATTCAGGTGGGTGGCCCTATCCGGGGATCCCCAGGACATAGTGGTCACGGATCACGCCCTCATGGAAGCCTTCCCCGAGAAAAAGAGGATGGTCCGTTGGCTGAGCATGGCAGAGGAGAAGGTGGCCCACATGGGATTGCCAGCTAGGATATGTTGGCTTGGGTACGGCGAGAGGGACAAGGCTGGAAAAATCTTCAACGATCTCGTCGCATCCGGTGCTGTCAAGGCCCCCATAGTCATAGGGAGGGACCACCTGGACTGCGGATCCGTAGCATCTCCTTACAGGGAGACAGAGGCCATGAAGGATGGATCCGATGTGGTGGCCGACTGGCCCCTTCTCAATTGCATGGTGAATGTCGCTTCAGGTGCAAGTTGGGTCTCGTTCCACGATGGAGGGGGTGTGGGAATAGGTTATGCCCTCCATGCGGGGCAAGTCACAGTGGCCGACGGAACAGCTGAAGGGGAGCTCAGGGTAACAACCGTCCTCCGCAATGATCCTGCAACGGGCATAATCCGCCACGCAGATGCTGGGTACGAGAGGGCCATAGAGGTGGCAAAGGAAAGGGGGGTGAAAATCCCCATGATAAACATGTTCCCCGGATGAAAAGGGGCCATCGAAGGGTGCAGGTGAGGCAGAGGCGAGGCGGATGGAGATCCTCCTGGAACAGGTCCTCAACGGCGTGGCAATAGGCTCCCTCTATGGGCTGATGACCCTTGGCCTCACCCTCGTCTACGGGATCTTGAGGATACTCCATATAGCCCATGCCGCTGTGTACACAGCTGGGGC
>JAPWUY010000353.1 GCA_028275295.1 Thermodesulfobacteriota bacterium
TTGTGGGGATACTCTTGCTCGGGGCAATTGTGGCCTGTTTTGTCCTGACCTTTGGGACGAGGGGGATATAGGTCCATGCGTTTTTTCCCTCTTTTGGACATCCAGTACGTGACACTGGCATTTTTCATGGGGCTAGGTGGTCTCATTGCCATATGGCTCGCTTTCAGGGGTCACCGCAGGGAGGGAGAAGGGCAGGTGGAAGAGGGGGAGTACCCTGACGGGATCAGGATCGGAAGAGGACCAATCCCCCCCTTGCTGGTATTGGTGTATGCTGGATTCCTTCTTTGGGCTTTAGCTTACGCCATAAAGGTGGGTATCATGGGTCCCTCCTTTTGAGGGAAGTATGGGGTGAGAAAGGCCAGGTGTCCTTGCGAAGGGAGGAGCGGCCTTCGATGCACGGGTCCAATCTGAAAGGATGGCTTCTTGTAGTGGGGCTGGGATTGCTCTTTGTATGCTGGGGGCTTTTTCTCTTTTTCACTATCGGCGATAAGGGGCCTCCCAGTTGGGATTTCGGCCTCGTGAGAGATGTCCCTGGCGAGTCTCCTTACTCAACCCGTGGGCCTCTGACTTTGGAAGAGGCGAGGCCTCAACATGTGGATCGCTAAAAACAGAGAAGAGCTTGTGGCCCAATCCCAAGGGCCCGAGGCGAGAGGAGTTTGGTTCATGAAGGAGAGGCGGATGGGTAAAGGGGAAAGGGGGCTAGGAGTGGTCTTCTGCGTGGGCTTTGCGTTTCTGGCAGGGGGCCTCCTGGGTTGCGATTATGCCCGCATGAAGGACCAAGAGTCAGTCCGGACTTACGAGACCAAGCTTCCCTCCATGCCTTCTGGCACTGTGCCCATTGAAGGGGGTGTCCTCTGGATCTCTTCGGTGGATCCCAAAGAGATCCCCAATCCCTTGAAACCCGAGCCCCAGAACCTCCAGAGGGGAAGGGAGGCTTTCAAGAATTTCTGTTCCATGTGCCATGGCCTGAGAGGGGATGGAAGGGGCACTGTTGGCCAAAGCTTTCATCCCCTTCCCACGGATCTCCGATCTCAATGGGTGCAGGCCCTCTCTGATGGAGAACTGTTCAAGATAATTTCCCTGGGATCACGAAGGAGCCCCCCTCTGGCACATACCATCTCCGAGGAGGACAGGTGGGCGATCGTTCTGCATATCAGAGCCTTGGTGGGAACGTAGGGCCATGGGACTGTGGGATCTTCTGGGTCCGTTGCTCGTTGGCCTTGCGGGGAGCTTTCATTGCGTGGGAATGTGCGGCCCAATAGTACTTGCCTATTCGTTGCAGGAAAAAGCCCATGGCCCCCTGAGGTCACTTGCCACCAAGGGTGTTCGCAGCCATCTCCTTTTTCACTGTGGGAGAATCTCCTCTTACGCGTTTCTGGGCTGTGTTGCTTGGGCCATTGGCCATGGTGTGGAGCTCAAGGGTATCCTGGGCCACCTCAGGGGATGGGGAAGCCTGGCCGCTGGGGTCGTCATGATTGCCATGGGCCTTCTGCTTGCTGGTTTCGTGCCATCTCTTTCCTTGGGGACCGTGAGTCCTTCTGAGTCCAAATGGTCGCCGGGTTTCTGGGTAAAGATGTGGATCGGCTCTTCCAGACCAATGGGCAAGGTGGCCCTTGGGATTGCAACGGGCTTTCTTCCCTGTATGCTCCCATGGGCCATGATAGTGAAGGCCGCTGTGTCCGATTCGTTCCTGGAGGCCCTCTCGACCATGGTGCTCTTTGGGGCCGGAACGGTCCCGAGCTTGCTCTTCCTGGGTGTGTGTGCGACGGCTGTGTCGGTGAAACTTAGGCTTGTGGGCGAGAAAGTGGCTGCTCTGGGTGTCATGGCCATGGGGGCAATGGTGGCCTACAAGGGGCTCAAAGCCATCTCCAGATTACATGGAAGCTGAACTGCAAGTCAGGTCTTCTGAAGGAGCTCTGCATCGAGAGAGGAGGTGCGACCTTTGCGGTCTTCCTCTGTCCAAGGCCAGAAGCAGGTCCTTGATGGGAGGCGAGCCAAAGGAATTCTGTTGTCCAGGATGCAAGGCTGTATACGAGATCCTGGTTTCCAAATATGGAGAGCTGCCCCAAAAAGTGGAAAGTACAGAGCTATTTCGACTTTGCAAGGAATCCGGCCTTTTGGGGCAATCTGGGGGAAAGGCACCTCGCAGTGGCTCGGCCGCAGGGGTGGAAGCCAGCTATAGCCTGGAGCTATGGTTCAAAATTTCGGGAATGAGCTGTCCTTCCTGCTCTTGGCTTTTGGAAAGGCTCTTGGAGAAAGTCAAGGGCGTGAAAGAGGCGGAAGTGTCCTTCGGGACCGAGCTTTCTCGTATCCTGTACGATCCCTCCCTGGTCACCCCAGGGGAGTTGATGGAGAAAATAAGCTCTTGGGGCTACCAGGCCCTACCTGTCCAAGAAGGGGATGAAGAGAGAATACGAGCTCCTTTTTCCCTGAGGAGGGTTGTGGTCGCTGCCCTGCTTACCTGTCAAGTCATGATGATTTCGTGGGCCGTGTACTGGGGATTCTTGGAGGAGCTGGGTCAAAGGGCAGTGAGTTACCTCTCCGTTCCCATTTGGGTTCTGAGCACGCCCGTCATTTTCTGGTGTGGATTTCCAGTGATGAGGAGAGGGATTGCGGCGATGAGGGCCTGGATGCCCAATGTGGAGACCTTGGTTTCGTTGGCTTCCCTGAGCGCGTACCTTTACAGCATGGGATCCATTTTTCGGGGGAGCCTTCACCTTTACTTCGACACTGGTTGCATGCTGGTCACCACTGTCCTTCTGGGAAGATACGTCGAGGAAAGGATGCGGGCCAAACTCAGGGATTCTTCCTTCCTGGAAATGGCGAGGCTTGGCTTTCTCAAGGCAAGGGTGTGGAGGAGAGGCCAGGAGGAGTGGGTGCCGGCCTCCCAGGTGGAGAAGGGACAGGAGATAGAGGTTCGGGAGGGGGAGACGATTCCCGTCGATGGCATCGTGACCCGGGGGCAAGCAATGGTCGATAGCTCCTCCCTCACAGGGGAGTCGCGGCCTGTGGCCCTGGCTCGTGGCTCGCCCGCACTTGCAGGAGCAATTGTGCTCCAGGGGAGGGTTTTCGTTTTGGCAAGCGGCCCTTGGAGTGCGAGCCTTCTGGGAGAGATGGTCTCCTCGGTGATGGAGGCCATGAAGATTCCCACTTCCTGGGACAATTTGGCTCAAAAGGGTTTGAGGTGGTTCGTCCCCGGGGTTATAGCCCTGGGATTGTCGAGCTCCCTATGGCTTGTTGTCTCTGGGCAAGACTTGAAAGATGCCTTGATGAGGGGACTCACCGTGTGGGCTGTGGCGTGTCCCTGTGCTTTGGGAATCGCTATCCCTGTGGCTAAATCTGCGGCCATCGCCTTGGGGAGAAAAAGGGGGATCGTCGTGAGGAATCCCGAGATATTGGAAAGGGGTGG
>JAPWUY010000354.1 GCA_028275295.1 Thermodesulfobacteriota bacterium
GACACTATCACCTCACACTTGCCGAATGCTTCTTTGAAATCCCTCACGAGGAGGGTCCTTATCTGGCAAGCCTTCCTGTAGTAAGCCTCGTAATACCCGGCTGAAAGGGCATAAGTGCCCAGCATTATCCTTCTTTTGACCTCTGGCCCGAACCCCAAGGAGCGGGTGCAAAGGTACATCTCCATGAGGCCTTCCTCTTCTCCGCAGCGCAAGCCATATTTCACTCCGTCGTATCGGGCGAGGTTCGAGCTCGCCTCGGCTGGCGCAACGAGATAGTAGGATGGAAGGGCATAGGCCATGTGAGGGAGTCTGACCGGGATGAGCTCCATCCCCATCCCCTCCATGATCTCGAGGCTCCTCTTCACAGCCTCTTTGACCTCTGGATCCAGTCCCTCTGCCTCCGACGATTCCAGATATCCCACCCTCATCCCCCTCAGGTCCGCTTCCAGGCACGATTCGTAGGGTGGGACTGGAACGGGAATGGAGGTCGAGTCTTTGGGGTCATGGCCAGATATCGCCTCCAGGAGTATGGCGCAGTCCCTTACATCTTTGGTCATGGGCCCTATTTGATCCAGAGAGGATGCGAAGGCCACGAGCCCGAACCTGGAGACCCTTCCGTAGGTCGGCTTGAGCCCCACTATACCGCAACAGGAGGCCGGCTGCCTGATGGATCCTCCAGTGTCAGAGCCCAGTGCTCCCAGGCACTCATGGGCTGCCACTGCAGCTGCGGACCCGCCACTGGAACCTCCTGGGATCCTCTCCAGGTCCCAAGGGTTTCGAGTAGGGCCAAAGGCACTGTGTTCAGTGGAGGACCCCATGGCGAACTCATCCATGTTGGTCTTGCCGAGAAAGACCGCTCCCTGCTCCCTGAGTTTCCTCACCACAGTGGCATCGAAGGGAGGAACGAAGTTCTCCAGGATCCGGGATCCACAAGTGGTGGGCGTTCCCTTTGTGCACAGGACATCCTTCAGGGCTATTGGAATTCCGAGCAGCGGGCTCCTTTTGCCCTCCCTGAGGAGCCGGTCCGCCTCCCTCGCTTGCTCCAGAGCCTCTTTTCCACAGATGGTTATGAAGGCGTGTATCTTGGGCTCTACATTGGAGATCCTCTCGAGGAGAGCCCTCGTCAGTTCCTCTGAGGTGAGCTCCCCTTTGTGGAGGAGTTCCCTGGCCTGCCATATGGTCAATTCCCAAAGTTCCATGAGCCTCGCCTCCGCGGCCCTCATCCACTCACTCAGGGCCGGTCCTTCACTCGATGATCTTCGGCACTCGGAAGGTGTCTCCTTTTCTTCCAGGGGCATTGGCGAGGACCTCTTCCACATCCATCGAGGGCCTCACCTCATCCTCCCTGAAGACATTGAAGAGCTCTATGGCATGGGTTGTGGGCTCGACCCCCGTTGTGTCCACCTCCCTGAGCTGCTCCATGTATTCGAGAATGCTCCCCAGCTCCTTTGTCATTCGCTCCATCTCATCCTCTTGGAAACGGAGCCTGGCGAGTCTAGCCACGTGCTCCACATCTTCCCTGGTGATACTCAAATCAGCACCTCCCCCCACTTATCTCCGTGGATCTCTTTCACCCTCTTGAGGAGGGCATCTACGCGGGCCCTTCCCCCAGATTCCACCTCTCGGGGATCGAGGGAGGAACTCCTCTTGCCCATCATCTCCATAAGGACTGCCTTTCCCCCTTCCCTCAGGCCCTGAAGATCGTAGCCCCCTTCCAAGGCCACGAGCACCCTTCCCCCGCAGACCTCCTCAGCCATCTCTAGGAGGACCCTGGCCATGAGGCCGAAACCCTCTGGGCTCACTCCCATACCTCCCAGGGGATCGCCCCTGTAAATGTCGAAGCCTGCAGAGATTATGAGGAGTTGGGGTTTGAAGCTTCTGGCTATGGCGCAGAATATTCTCCGGTATATGCCGACATACTCGGCATCGCCGTGGCCCACAGAGAGGGGAACGTTCACCGTGTAACCGGCCCCCTTGCCCTTTCCAATCTCCTGGAAGGACCCACTGCCTGGATAGTAGGGAAACTGGTGGGTGGAGCCGTAAAACACCGTGGGATCTTCGTAGAAAATCCATTGGGTGCCGTTGCCGTGGTGGAGATCCCAATCTAGGATCATCACTCGCTCGATACCGTGGGAGGCCTGGGCGTACCTTGCCGCAACGGCCACGTTGTTGAAGAGGCAAAATCCCATGGCCCTGGAGGCCTCCGCATGATGGCCCGGGGGTCTTATCATGGCGAAGGCGTTCTTTATCTCTCCCGCCATGATCCTGTCTATGGCCTCGAGACAGCCCCCCGCAGCCATCAGTGCCGCTTCATAGGAGCGGGCCGAGGTCTGGGTGTCTGGATCCAGGGAGGTCCTGGGCCTTCCCGCAGTCTCGGCGATCCTGTCGATATAGCGGGGATCGTGTACCCTCTCGAGATCCTCTCTCTTCGCTTCCCTGGGCCTGAGCTCCAGGAATCCACCTCGGATCTCTGGATCCTCGAGCATCTGGTAAAGAACCCTGAGCCTCTCTGGGCTTTCTGGATGGTATGGCCCTGGGTTGTGCTCCATGAAAATCGGGTCTTTCACGACTGCTGTGCTCGGTGCCATCTGCTCCCTCCTTTTTTGGAAAGCCCTCTGTTGCCAACTCCACCTTCCGCCCTTTCTCGGAGCTTGGTTCTAATTACCACAATTGGCCCCAGGTATCTAGCCCGGATCATTCTCCAAGGCCCATGACTCTGGTACATCAATCCCCAGGGCCTGGCCACCCTTTGGGGAGATTGCATCCTTTCCTGGGAAAGAGTTTTCTTCCGAGGCGCTCTGGATATTGGCAGGGGCTTCCTGGTAATATCGAAGAGAGATCCCCGGCTCGTGGAGGTGACTTCTTGGAGCAGTTCACGGTTCGCACAAACCAGAGAATGGAGATGGTGGACATCACAGACCAGGTGAACTCCCTCCTTTCCAAGTCTGGGGCCAAAGAAGGCCTATGCATCGTTTACATTCCCCATACCACATGTGGCGTGACTGTAAATGAAGGGGCAGATCCTGCCGTAGCTAGGGATATCCTGGAACATCTGGCCCGATTGGTTCCGAAGACAGGCCCTTACCACCACAGGGAAGGCAATGCCGACTCCCACATCCTGACAACTCTCGTGGGTTCATCTCAGGCCTTTGTGGTCCAAGGGGGAAAGGTCCGGCTGGGGACCTGGCAGAGAATCTTCCTCTGCGAGTTCGATGGACCCAGAACCAGGACTGTGTGGGTGAAACTCATTGGCGCCTGAGTTCTACCTGATGGATTCTCCTTTTCGAGTTGGACTCTTGCCCGTGTCCCTCTCTTCCTTGGAGATGCCCTTGAGTCCATAGAGCTCGAGGAGCCTGTTTATGTCGGTTGTTCTCAAATCGAGCCCGCCTCCACCCACTGGCAGGATCA
>JAPWUY010000355.1 GCA_028275295.1 Thermodesulfobacteriota bacterium
TGGCAGAGGGCCTCACGGACATGCTCGGCTGGAAGATCAAGAAGATTGAACATTACGGGCACTGAGAAGGAGGTGAGAAGATGTTCGAATTCGCCATATCTGGAATCCAGGCCCCCATATTCCTCCTGATGATCACGGGCTTTACAGTTGGGGTAGTGGGGGGCTTCATAGGCGTTGGGGGTGGATACATGGTGACCCCCGCCCTGATCGTCTTCGGCTTCCCTGGATACATCGCCTCAGGCACGGATGCCACCCACATAGCTGGAAAGGGAGTAATTGCCTCCATACGCCACAGGCAATTGGGTAATATAGACTGGACCTTGGCCCTGACCATGGTGGGCGGGACCATGCTGGGGGTGGAGCTGGGGGTGAAGCTCCTCAACTACACCAAGTCCATAGGGCTTTCCGGCCCTGCTCTTCTCACTGGGTCCGTCCTCATCATGTTCGGGCTCTTCCTTTACACCCAGCTCGAGACCCGAAGGGCCCACAAGAGGATCGAGGAGATCTCCGAGCATGGCGAGAGGGTTGGCAGGGAGCTCAAGACCTCCAGGGTGCACATCTGGTTCCAGTCCATCCCCATATATCCCATAGTCAAGTGCACCCATGCCAGGGTGGTGATCTCCATGTGGGTCATAGTTCTAGTGGGTGTGGCAACAGGGATCCTGGCAGGATTCTTCGGCGTGGGAGGAGGTTTCATAAGGGTCCCGGCCCTGGTGTACGTGGTAGGCGCCACGACCCACATAGGGGTGGGGACGGACCTTGTGGAGATAGTGGTCTCTGGTGGATACGGCGCCCTAAGGCAGTCCATGAGCGGAAACGTGGACATGATGGCGGTGCTCTTCATGATACTGGGGGCCATGATAGGGGCCCAGTTCGGCAGCATCGCCACCTCTTTCGTGAGGGGGCCAGCAATCCGCTACATCCTGAGCTACTCCCTCATCCTGGCAACAACTGGAGCGCTCCTCAGGCTCATCTACGTCCTCACTGGCCAGAAGATAGAGGCACTGGCCTTTTTCGCCGTGGTCTTCACCCTGGGAGAGATGCTCTTTCTGTGCCTTTTCATCGTGAGCTTGGTGCTCTTCTCCATAAGGCATACCCATGGAAAACCCGTGCCCAAGTGGGTTCCTCCACTTGTGGTGGCGGCAGCATGAACTCGAGGAGGTGCGAAGATGAGGTGGCTCTGGGACAACATGTTCGGCTATTGGATGGTCCTTCTTGCCATATCCCTTGGGGCCGCAGCCCTGGTCTACGTGCTTTGGCTCCATGAGGCCATGCACCTGTGAAGGGAGGAGATCATGGGAAAGCTAGGACAGATCGTCGCCAACTTGATCCTCTATGGATTCTTCGTGTGGCTCCTCTACGACTCCCTGGCCGTGGAGCACGACCCATGGTTCGCTTTTTGCGTGGCGTTCGTGATCGCTGTGGCCATAGTGGTGCAGCTCATGCCCAGGCTCCATGCCAGGGGCGTCTCACCTGGGAGGTTTCCGGATGCGGAATCCCATGGATGAGATAAGGGAGGATATCCGCAGGCTCCATCTGGCCCATGCCAGGGGGGACATCAAGGAAAAAACGTTTCAACGCCTCCTGGCCCAAAGGACCATGGATCTCTACAGGGCCCTCGTCGAGGGGGCCCTGGCCCCTGGCGAGAGGATCTTGAAGGAGCACCACGTCGTGGAAGCCCACACGAGGTTGACAGAGTCGGTCTTGAGGGAGCCAGAGCAGACGGCAACGAGCCTTTTTCTCACTCAAAGGAGGCTTCTCAGGGTCCGTTCCTCCATCAGACCAGGGCAGCCCATAACAGCCGACCACAGGGATTCCACCATTGTGGACGAGCTTCCCCTGGCCAAGATAAGGTCCCTGAGGAATGGGTTCCGAATCCGGCCTGGGGAAATAACAGCTGGTCTTGTCATGGCCACAGTGGCTTTGGTCTTCTGGCAATGGCTTGAAGTGACAGGTGTGATCCTTTTGGGCCTCGGGCTTCTGGGCGCCCTTCACGGCCTTCTCATGCCAACTAGGTGGGTGGAGATCTCCACAGAGCCCACCCTAAAGGAGCCCTTCAGGATCCTCGCGCCCACGAAGAAAAGCGGGAAAGAGCTCATCCGAATGATCCGCATGAACCTGAAGACGGAGGAAAAGGCCATCCTGGCCAAGGTGTGAGATGACCCAAAGGGGGAGCTGGAACAGATGCGGAAGGCTCAGGAAAACCATTATTCGAGCATGTTCCGCTTCCTCGTGGTCAGGATCATGTTGGTCTCTCTCGGTCCTCTGGCAGCCATAGGAGGGGCCAATTTCCTTCTTTTCTACCACCTGAACAAGTCTCTTGTCCTGGAACAGCACGCAAACTTCTTGAGATACCACAAGACCTCGGTCGAGAGCTTTCTCCAAGGCCTTGTGGCAGAGGTGCTCTCTGTGGCCAACAACTACACCTTGGAGGAGCTGGTATCAGGTGGGCTCGAGAGGATGTATCGGATGGTCCAAGAGAGGGGGGGCCTTTTTGAGGATCTGGGCATCATAGATAGCATGGGCAACCATGTGCAATACCTGGGCCCCTACGATCTCGCCAGAAAGAACTACAGAGAGACCGAATGGTTCCGAAAAGTGGTGGAGGAGGGCGTTTACGTGAGCGACATGTTCTTGGGATTCAGGGGCGTTCCCCATTTCGTCATAGCGGTGAGGCGAACTGTGGGGGACGACTTCTGGATCCTGAGGGCCACTGTGAACACCGATTATTTTGCCAAGGTGCTCGATGCAGCGAGGCTCGGCACCACAGGGGAGAGCTTCATTGTCAATGAAAGGGGGCTCTATCAAGTGCCTCCCAGGTCGGGAGGAATGCCCTTGGAGGATTCGAACTTCCCGTACCTGGACTTCCATCCGGGCATCAAGGTGAGCGAGGTCACAATGGGGGAAAAGGTCTTCCTGTGCAGTTCAGTATGGATATCGAGGCCCAAATGGCTCTTAGTGTTCAAGCAGGAAAGCGGAGATGTGTTCTCCCCCCTATGGAAGGCCTCTTTGCTGGGTGTCCTTCTCTTTCTGGTAGGAGGGCTGGGAAGCGTCATCTTGTCAGTGGCTGCGGCCAGAGAACAAGTGAAACGGGTTTACAAGGCGGATCGAGAAAAGGAGGCCCTGACCCAGAGGTTGCTTTTGGCCGGGAGAACCGCTGCCGTGGGCGAGATGTCAGCCGGTCTTGCCCACGAGATCAACAATCCCCTTGCCACCATAGATACTCTTCAGACCCTGATCAGGGATCTCGCCTCGACCTCTCCCATCTCAGAGGAGGACAGGCAGGAGATAATGGACTCAGCGGCAAAGATAGGCCAGCAGGTAGCCCGATGCAAGGTCATAACCCAGGGGCTCCTCAAATTCTCGAGGATGGTGGATGCGCCACCCGAAGAAGT
>JAPWUY010000357.1 GCA_028275295.1 Thermodesulfobacteriota bacterium
GGAAGAGGTCATGATCAGGACCCTTGCCAGATTTGGCTTGAAGGGGTGCAGAAACCCCATGAATAGGGGGGTCTGGGTGGGAGGAAGGAAGATAGGGAGCCTGGGAATAGCGGTGAGAAGGGGGATAGCCTTCCACGGGCTAGCTCTCAATGTGGATATGGATTTGAGGCCATTTGGTTTGATGGAACCGTGTGGGCTGAAGGGGGTGGAGATGACAAGCATGGCAGCTGAGCTGGGAAAGGGGGTTGATATAGGAGATGTGAAAAGAGAGATCGTGAAGGATCTGGATGAGGTATTCGGTGTGAAGGTTCATCTGGACAAGACTCCCTGGAAGGAAATGGAAGGGGCTGATTGATCCCTCTTTTGGGAGAAAGAGGCTCTGGGGTAGGGCTGTGAGGGTGGAAAAGGGCCCTCTTTCAGGGAGAGACAGTGAGGGAGATGGGCTCAAATGACAGACAGGATTCTTCCCAAGCCTCCTTGGCTCAAGAGGAGGCTTTCCCTTGGTCCCGCATTCTTATCTGTTGTGAGCCACCTGAGGGAGACTCGGCTCCACACGGTGTGCGAGGAGGCCCTCTGCCCCAACAGGGCTGAGTGCTTCTCTGCAGGCACAGCCACTTTCCTCATTATGGGGGATGTGTGCACGAGGAATTGCGGTTTTTGCGCAGTGGCCCACGGCAGACCTGGTCCACTGGATCCAGATGAGCCCGCAAGGGTTGCGGAGGCAGCGCACAGGATGGGTCTCAAATACGTGGTCATAACATCGGTAACGAGAGACGATTTGCCAGATGGGGGAGCCAGCCATTTTGCCAGGGCCATAACCGAGGTGAAGAAGGCCATCCCCGGCGCAAAGGTAGAGGTTCTGGTGCCGGATTTCGGGGGATCGAGGAGTTCTCTGGAAGTGGTCTTGGAGGCAGGGCCGGATGTGTTGAACCACAACGTTGAGACAGTCCCCAGGCTCTATCCCATAGTGAGGCCGAGGGCTGACTACTCCAGATCGTTGGAGCTCCTGGCAAAGGTGAAGGAGATCTCTCCGCAGGTTGCCACGAAAAGCGGGCTCATGCTCGGGCTAGGGGAGGATGAGGGAGAGGTGGAAGGAGTTCTCGAGGACTTGGTGGCTGCAGGCTGCAGGATTCTCACCCTCGGTCAATACCTGAGACCTTCGAAGGCTCACTTGCCAGTGGCCAGGTATGTCTCGCCCGAGGAGTTTGAGGAGTGGAGAAAAAAGGCGTTGGAGATGGGGTTCCAGAAGGTAGCGAGTGGGCCACTAGTACGAAGCTCTTATCAGGCCCATGAGATGTTCAATCAGAGTGTGGAGAGGGGATGAGAAGATGGATTCTCGGCTAATAATGCACAGGACTTCCAAGGTTGAGTGGCAAGAGTCACCGGTTATGGTACGAGGCGAAGGAGTCTGGCTCTACGATGAAAAGGGGAGAAGGTACCTGGATTTGACAGCTGGGAACACGAGGCCAGTGCACATAGGATATGGAAGGGAGGAAGTGGCAAGGGCAGCCTATGAGCAGATGGTCAGGCTCACGTACATGACCCCAATGCAGTACCGAAACGAGCCTTCCCTGGCCCTGGCCAAAAAGCTCGGAGAAATAGCCCCCGGAAAAATAGAATGGTTCACCTTCGTGTGCGACGGGTCCGAGGCAGTGGAGGCAGCCATAAAATTGGCTCGCCATTACAACTACTTCAATGGGGAAAAGAGGCGTTACAAGATAATCTCGAGAAGGGGGGCATACCATGGGGTGACAAATGGTGCCCTCAGGGCCCTGGGCTCTGTGCTGCCCATGAGGCACATGATGGAACCACTTGGTCCTGGGGTGATATTTGCGGAATCACCTTATTGTTTCAGATGCCCCTTGCACCTGAGCTATCCGGCTTGCGACCTGGCTTGCGCCAGGGATATAGAGCGACTCATAGAGTTCGAGGACCCCGAGCAGATATCCGTTTTCCTAGGTGAGCCGATACAGCAAGCCTTTGGGGCGTATGCCCCTCCCAAGGAGTACTGGCCCTTGGTCGCTGAGATCTGCCGCAATTACGGCATCCTCCTAATAGACGACGAGGTGATATGCGGGTTTGGAAGAACAGGCAAGTGGTTCGGGATAGAACATTTCCAGGTGGAACCGGATCTCATGACCATGGCCAAGGGGATATCCAGTGGTTACCTACCCCTGGGCGCAGTGGGATGCACAGAAGAGGTTGTAGGGCCCATTGAGACCTTCTATCACCTCCACACCTACGCTAATCACCCCGTGAGCTGTGCGGCTGCTCTCAAGAACCTCGAGATAATGGAGAGGGAAAGGCTCGTGGAGAGGTCCAGGAAGATGGGAGAGTTCTTCTTGGACGCTCTCAAGGAATTGGAGGAACATGGATTGGTGGGAGAGGCCAGGGGAACGGGTCTCTGGCTTGCCCTGGACCTCACGGCGGACAAGAAGACGAGATCCCCTCTTCCCCAGGAAAGGATATCGAGGATAGTGAGGAGGGCGAGGGACAAGGGAGTGATAATAAGGGCAATGGGGTCAGCGCTGGAGTTCGCACCTGCCCTGACAATAGGAGAGGAAGAAATCGAGGAAGGTGTGAGGATAGTGAAGGAAGTGCTGGAGGAAGAGGAGAAGAGGGGGAGGAGTTGATCCTTCTCCGAGCCCGGACGTCATGGCTAAGAGGCGCTTCGACGTGATCATTGTGGGAGGTGGAGTTATGGGGGCTGCCATAGCGTACCACCTCCTGAAGGAAGGGATCGATGGAAAAGTGGCCATCCTCGAGAAGGATCCCACATACGAATACGCGACGACGCCGAGAAGTGCTGGTGGGGTTAGGCAGCAATTCACGAGCGAGATTAACATTCGAATAGGTCTTTTCTGCCTGGAACGATTCCTGAGGTTCGATGAGGAGATGGAGGTGGAGGGGGAACCCGCTCACGCGGAGTTCAAGCAAGTGGGATACCTGTTTTTGGCCAACGAGGAGAACTTTCCCAGTCTGAAAACATACCATCAGCTCCAGAAGGCCTTGGGTGCGGAAGTGGAGCTTCTCGGGCCCGATGGGATAAAGGAGGTGTTCCCCCCACTCAATGTGGAGGGCGTTGTCGGAGGCTCATGGGGACCCGAGGCTGGGTACGTGGATCCATATGGTGTCCTCCAGGGGTACCTGAGAAAGGCGAGATCCTTGGGGCTCACATATCTGCACGAGGAAGTGGTTGAGCTCCTCAGGGAAGGGGGCCGAATGAGGGGGGTCAAGACCAAAAGGGGAGAGGTAATAGAGGGTAGATGCGTGGTCTTGACAGCTGGAGCCTGGTCAGGGGAGCTCGCCAAGACAGCGGGCATTTCCCTTCCTGTGGAGCCCCTTCCAAGGATGGCATACTGCTTCCGTCCCGCAGAGAGATTTTCGGGATC
>JAPWUY010000356.1 GCA_028275295.1 Thermodesulfobacteriota bacterium
CTTAAAGAGTCTCATCCCACGCGAAATCAGACAAGAGGAGAGTTGGGATCAGAGATCATGGCCATCCTTCGGGACGCGTTGGCAGCCGGCGCCCCGCCCACCAAAGAGATCTCCTTCCAGGAGGAAGGGGGACCGGTTAAGACTATAACCGTTGGGGCAGCCCCCCTGCTGGACGCCGATGGCCGACTCTCCGGAGCCATCGCCGTGATAACGGACATAACAGATGTGAAACTGCTCGAAGCCGAGGTTCGGAGGGTGGAGAGGCTTGCGACGGTGGGTACGTTGGCAGCAGGTGTAGCGCACGAGATAAAGAACCCGCTCGTCTCCCTCAAGACCTTCGCCCAGCTCCTGCCTCAAAAATACGATGACCCGGAGTTCCGAACCTCCTTTTCCCAGATCGCCTCTGCGGAGATAGAGAGGATAAATTCGCTGGTGGAACAGCTCCTTCGCTTCGCAAGACCGCCTAAGCCAATAGCGGTGCCCATCGACGTCCACGAACCCCTGGAGGGGACTCTATCACTCCTTGCAACGGAGCTCACGAAGAAGAACATCTCCGTCAAGACCCACTACCATGAAGGGCCTCTCATCGTCCACGGAGACTCCGAGCAGCTCAGGCAAGTATTCATGAATGTACTCTTGAATGCGGTAGAGGCCCTATCTCCCAAGGGAGGTGGGGAAATTGAGATCACAACGGGAAAAAGGAGGCGCTGGAGCTGGATCGCTCCTCCGTCCAACTCCCCTCTTCCCCAAGGGTACAGTTGGAGCGATGAGGAGGCCACTATTCGAATAGAGGACAACGGCCCGGGAATAAAGGAGGCCCATCTCAAGTACGTGTTCGATCCCTTCTTCACCACCAAGGACACTGGTCACGGCTTGGGGCTCTCGATAGCCCATAACATCGTGAGGGAACATCACGGAAGCATAAACGCCGATAACAGGCCGGGAGGAGGAGCGGCCTTCACTGTCACCCTTCCTCTTCTGGAGACGCAGGAAGAGAAACAACGAGGAGAGACCCATGAGCTTCGTGCTGGTAGTGTCCCCTGAGGTGGCGATCCACCAGTCAATGGAGAAGATCCTCGGGAAGGACCATGCCCTTCTCCAGGCCCGCTCGGGGCATGAAGCCATTGCCCTCGCAGCCAACCATCCCGTGGACGTGGTGGTCATGGACCCGAGACTGCCGGATACAAGCGGCTCCACATTGGCGGAAAGGCTGCGCAGGCTCTCTGAGGACTTGAATTTCATCCTGATCACCCCCACTGACCAGAAGGCCATGCTGGATGTGTACAATGGCGATGTGGACTATGAGGTCGTGGCCACGCCCCTCCAAGTGGAAGAAGTCAGGTGGGCTATTAGAAGGGCCTTGGAGCGCTCGAGGCTCTCTAGAGAGCTTCGGGTCCTCAAAACGCGCCTCAAGGCCAATGGATTGGGTCATCCCTTTCCCGTGCAATATCGGGGAGAGGATGTCCCCTTTGGGGCGGAGCTCTCACCGTGGTTTCCCCAGGAGAGAAAGCCACCCTTCCCTCAGCAAGGGGTCAAGGAGTTTTTCAGGGCCCTGACCCACATAACGGATCTGGAAAAACTCCTGGAATTCATGCTCCAGGCCACTTGCGAGATGTTCCAGGTGAACAGGGCATGCATCCTCCTGGGAGAGCCCTCACGCCTCTTTTTCAGACCCAAGGCCTCCATCGGAATGGACGAGGCAAAGCTCAAGTCCTTGGTCCTCAGCCTGGAGGAAGGGCTTGGGGGCTGGCTCCTCAGGTTCAACCAGATTGTGAAAAGGGAAGAGGTGGAGCTCTCAGGGTTCACCAAGGAAGGGGCAACTGTCCTCAAGGAAATGGACGCCCTGGATGCCAAGATCTGCGCCCCTCTTTTCACCAAGGGCAGACTCGTCGGTATCCTCACCCTGGGCAACAAGGTGACGGGCAGGCCTTTTACGGACTCGGATGTGGAATACCTATCCATGCTCACCAACTACGCAGCCGTGGCAGTTGAGAACTCGCTTCTCTACAGGGAACTTTACCTCCAGAAGAAATACAGCGAGAACATTCTCAAGAGCATAGGCTCTGGGGTTGTGGCCATAGACCACATGGGCCGAGTTACCACTTACAACCCAAGTGCCGAGAGGATTCTCGGGCTCCCCAGAGAGGAGGTACTGGGCAAGAGTGTCCAGAGACTTGGCTCTGTCCTGGCGGATCTCCTCCTGAGGACCTTGGACGGGACGGACATTTTCAGTCGCCACGAGGTCACCCATCCTTTGACCAAGGCCCCTCTTGGGGTCAGCACATCGCCCCTAAAAGACGACTCCAATAGAATACGGGGAGCCATAATGGTCTTCACCGATCTCACCGAATCCAAGGAATTGGAGGCCAGGACCAGGGATCTCGAGAGGTTGAGATTCTGGAGCACCCTAGCCAACAGAATGGCTCAGGAGATAAGGAATCCCCTTGTGGCCGTGAGGACCTTCGCTCAGCTCCTTCCCCAGAGATACGGCGATCCCGAGTTCAGGCAGGAATTCTTCTCCGTGGTCATGGCAGAGGTTGACAGGCTTCACCAGATGACAGAGAGGCTGATGGAGTTCGCCATGCCCAGGGAGAGCCGCCTTTCAAGACACGACTTGAACGAGATAGTTCAATCGGCAGTGACCTCCAGATCCTCGTGGCTTCAGGCAAAGGGGCTGAGGCTTGTATCCCACCTTGCCACCGAACCCATCTACGTGATGGCGGATCCGGAGCACATGGAGAAGGCCATATGCCACATCCTCGACAATGCCATAGAGGCAACCCAGGAAGGGGGAAAGGTGAGGATCAGGACCCAGAGGATTTCTGCTGAGCGTCTTGCCAGAAGGGGTTGCCCTCGGCCCTTCCAGGCCTCTTTCAAGGAATGGGCGGAGGTGCTGGTGGAGGACACGGGCTGCGGTATCCCTAGGGACTGCCTCCCCGAGATCTTCTCTCCTTTCTTCAGCACCAAGGTCAAGGGGATGGGACTGGGACTTCCCATAGCGAGGAGGATAGTTCAGGACCATGGGGGCCGCATAGAGGCTGAATCAGACCCTGGGAAGGGATCCAAGTTCAGGATCCTTCTCCCTCTCGACAAAGGAAGAGAAGTCGCTGGGTCCACTTGAGAGCCGAGAGGTGAGAGATGGAAAGGGCAAAGATATTGGTCGTGGATGACGAGTTGGGCCCGAGGGAGGCCCTGAGGATGATCCTCAAGGACGAGTTCGATCTCTGCTTTGCCACAAATGGCAAGGAAGCTGTGGAACAAGTGAGGAGCCAGGGGCCAGATCTCGTGGTCATGGACATGAAAATGCCCATTATGGACGGTATGGAGGCCCTCAGGCTCATGAAGGAGCACAACCCGGCCCTCCCAGTCATCATGGTGACGGGCTATGGGAC
>JAPWUY010000358.1 GCA_028275295.1 Thermodesulfobacteriota bacterium
TCGGAGGGGCGCGGTCTCCGCGCATGCCGATATATGCGTTCTCGGATGCGTTCTCGGACACCGAGTCCCTTGCCCCGGCAACTGGGCCCATATTTCTTCTCGACCCGGAGGGCGGCCTTGGGATATATTTAGCACAAGGGGTTGGGCTTTTGGACAAACGATTTTCAGGAGGTCGAGTCATGAGGGCTAGGGCGGTATTGGGCGCAGTTTTAGGAGTTCTATTGTTGGGCCACCTGGAGCCGACTTTTGGACAGGGATTTGACCAGCAGGACAGGGAGCGGTTGGTTAGGCTGGAGGCGACTCTCCTCGCGTTCATGCAACAAAGCGACAAGCGGTTTGCCGAACTGAGAGAGGACATAAACAAGCGATTCGAACAAGTTGACAAAAGATTCGAGCAGCTGGACAAGCGCATAGACGACCTCAGGCAGGAGATGAACAGCCGCCTCGAGGAGATGCGAGCTGACACCAACAAACGATTCGAGGAGATGCGCCAGGATACCAATAAACGATTCGAGCAGATAGACAAGCGCATCGATCAGCTCATCACCTTCTTGTGGATCCTGGCGGGGATATTCACGGCCTTGGTGGTTGCAGTCATAGCATTTGCGTATTGGGACAGAAGGACCATCATTCGAAGGGCCAAGGAAGAGGCCTTAAAAGAGATGGAGGAAGCAAGCAGGTGGAAGACGATCTTGGAGGCATTGAGAGAAGTCGCCATCAAGGATTCCAATGTT
Source organism: Thermodesulfobacteriota bacterium (assembly GCA_028275295.1). Taxonomy (GTDB): domain Bacteria; phylum Desulfobacterota; class Desulfocorpusculales; order Desulfocorpusculum; family Desulfocorpusculum; genus JAPWUY01. Next base: position 735 of record JAPWUY010000358.1, read on the forward strand.
GCGGAGGCGTTGAAGAGGTTCAATTTGTTGTAGGGTTAGCATAAAGGAGGTCCAAGCCGTTCGCGTTGCCAAGCGTTTCCTTGCCACATAGGAGTAGGCGAAGGGACGGTTGCCAAAGGAGAGAGGCGTTCGTGAAGCCAATGCCGTCATTGCGGGCGTGCGGAGCCCGCCCCTCCGCGGCGAGGCCGAGCCGACGGTGTCCGGCCTTGAGAGATGAGGCCCCGAGAATGCGCGGGAGTTGGTTTTCTCGGAGGGATGCGGTCTCCGCGTCCGCGTTGCAAGGCCGTATGTACGCCGAGACATTTTTATTTTCACCCCATGCGTTGACGATGACCAGGTGGCCTAGCGGGGACATGCCTGGGTGGGGCCAATGGTCTTATTGCGGGCGTGCGGAGCCCGCCCCTCCGCGAAACCGGAATTCCCACAAGGAGAGCCAGCGCCTTCAAAGGCGAGATGCATCGGTAAGGCGCGATGCCGATATTACGGGCGTGCGGAGCCCGCCCCTCCGCCGGATTGGTGATCCGAGCTCGGATGGCCTCGCGGGGAAAGGCCGGAAATAACGTGGAGGGCGGTTTTCTCGGAGGGACGCACTCCGTGCGTCCGCGTGGCGAGGCCATAGGCAAGCCGAGGCATAACATAATCATCGGGGGCAAACGAACGTTTGGTGGCCTAATGGGGTGATCCCCGGGTGGAAGCGAAGCCTGCTAGACGGGCGTGGGGAGCCCGCCCCTCCGAGAAACCGGGACCCGACAAGGAGAACCCGCGGCTCCAAAGGCGAGACGCCTGGGTAAGGCGCGATGCCGACATCATGGAAGGGGGGCCGCCCCTCTGCGCCCCCAACCGGTCAGAGCAAGAACGGGTGGCCTGATTTGCGGGGATGCCGGAGCTGCCGGAATTTCGTCGTGTGGGGCGTGCGAGGGGCGCCTCTCGGCGAGGTGGGCATACGTAGCGCTGATCCCCCGATAGCGAAGAATCTTGGGGCACCCTCACTCCATAGCTTTTGGAACGCATGAGCTTTCCGTGGGTCTGGGCCGCACGGGGAGCCTCATTCCCGATCCGTATCATTGTCCTTGGCTCACGGGGGCCTCTCCTACGAGGTTTCCCGATTCCCCTCGGCCGCTAAAACCTTCATCCTGGGGTCCCCTCGAAGCGCAACCTTTCGCGCCTTTTCTTACCCGCACCGGGGCCAATGGATCGCCCAGACTATTCTATTCGCCCTCGGGTCGGTGTATCTTTTAATTGCTTGCTCTTTTATCAAACCCCCTCCCGAGGCATCCCTGGAAGGATGAAGGGAATAGGTCTCCAGAGAAGAATCTCCGAGCTCGAGAAGGCCATAGGGCTTCTTGTTAGGGAAGCGGCCAGGGAGGTCCTGGGCTCTGACAAGTGGCTCAGAGAGTCCTTCGAGCTCCATGTGAGTTGCACCGTAGAGCCTGGCGAGAGGTGGAAGGTCCAATTTCCCGAGAGCCTGGCAGATCAAGTTAGGGAGATCCTTCAGGAAGTAACGGCCCGCTCCAATGCACTCAAGCAGGGCCACATATATTGCTATAGGTGCGAGAGCACAACCTGCGAGCACAGCTTGCCCTCGAGCCCCACAGAAGTCTTCGGTGGCTATAGCCCCACGGGGATTCCAAAGTGGCTGGATTTCCACCAGCTTCTCCTGGCAAAGGGCCACCCCCAGGTCGCTGACCTTTTCGAGTCAGACTCCAGCAATCTCCTCGCCCTTTACATGGATGGGCATTCTCTCAGGGAGGAGCAGTTGGAGGTCTTCGGTCGCATGTCCCTATCCTACGAGATACTGGGACAGGTGGTCTTCGGACTCATCAAGGTGGGCTCGGAAAGGATCGCTCTCACGGCTCAGGCTGTGCAGTACAAGGGGCCCAGGGGGAAGCCGAGAGTGGATCTGAATCTCCTCGGGGGGCTCGGGACAGATGGCTCCCCCTGGGACCTTCTCCAGGAGACCCGGAAAGGAAGGCTTCCAATGATCCTCAGCCATGCCCGCAGGTCTCTTCAGGCCCTGGGATCGAAGATGGGAAAGGAGAGAAACTCCCACAGGGAGGATGCCGAGAGAGTCTTGAGGGCAATGGCCAAGAAGCTCGAGCGATGGGGTAGACAGGCCCGAAGAAGGACCACGCACGCGGAAATTAGATCCGAGGAAAGAAGGCCAACGTGCAAGGCCCTAGAAGATGTGGGATGCGCTGGTCCAGGAAGGATCCTGTGGGATGAGCTCAGGAGGACCGTTGTTGTCCTGGGAATGTGCGAGAGAGTCCATGTATTCAGCCTGGAAGGTCGCCACATAACCAGCTTCTTTCTCGATGGAGACTCGGTTGAAAAGAGGCTCAGAAAGGGAAGATGGAGGCCCATGGAAGATGGGATGATGAGACAGTTCCAGTTGGCTGTGGAGAGGATGGCCGCAGCGACATGCAAAGTTGAGGAGGCTCAAAAATGAGGGTGAGGAAACCTGGGCGAGTTTGCGATGGAATCTGGTTTTTGGGAAGGGAGGAGTCTTGCGTGTACCTCCTCGAGGGCTCGAGGAGCTCCATGATAGTGAGCGGTGGCCTTTCCTATATTCTCCCCGATGTCCTCGAGCAGCTGAGGGAGTTCGGAAGGGATGTGGAGAGGATAGAGAGCATTCTCATTCTCCACGCCCACTT
>JAPWUY010000359.1 GCA_028275295.1 Thermodesulfobacteriota bacterium
TGGTCTTTTCCCTTCCCCTTGTCTCCTCAGCGCTCACAACGACCCTCCGCATGGGGCCATCGCCGATGCTTCTCGTTGTGACTCCAGGCTCCTCCTTCAAGGTAAGGTGGATCGTCCTCCTGTCCCTCGCATTCAGGGGGCCAATTATCACGGGCTTACCCTCCCTGGCCCTTCTCGCTGCAGCCAATGCCCTCCTTCTCAACTCTTCCTCTCTGCCTGCCCTGAACCCCTGGGCGTCCACCACGACCTTGCACCTCTCGGACCTTCCCCTATTGACCACCTTGTCCACCAGGTACTGTATGGCATCGAGGACCTCCCCCTCCCTGCCGATCACCTCCTTGGCTCCAGCCCCCTCGAGCTCCACCACTATGCCCCCCTCGGCTGTGGGTTTGGCAACTGGAGTGCACTCCCAACCACCACGGTGCAAGAGCCCCTCCAAGAATCGAGTGGCGATCTCTTCCCCTTTGGGCTCGACCCAGGCCCTTATGGTCACAGAGGACCTCCCCAAAAACCCCAGGAGCCCCCGGCTCCTCTCCAGGACCTCGTACCTGACATCGTCCCGGCTCGCACCGAGCTCCCTGGCCGCCCTCTCCAAGGCCTCATCCAGCGTCTTGCCTTCCACCTCTATCCTTCTCATTCTCGGAGCACCTCCCACATCCTGCACCGGGACCCAACCCTCAGTCCAGCCTAGCATTTATGTAAATCTGCTGCACTATGGAAAGGACGTTATTTATGAGCCAGTAGAGGACCAGGCCCGAGGGGAAGGATATGAACAGGAAGGTGAAGAAGATGGGCATGAGCATCATGACCTTGGCCTGTGTGGGATCCCCTGTCGAGGGGGTCATCTTCTGTTGGATCACCATGGATACACCCATGAGCAGGGGAAGGGGACCTATACCCTCTATGCCGAAGAAGCTCATCCCTGGGGGAAAACGCAGCAGATAATCCGGGGCTGAAAGGTCCTTGATCCAGAACACGAACGGGGCATGCCTCAACTCTATGGAGTCCATGAGGGCCTTGTAAAGGGCGAAGAAGACGGGAATCTGAAGGAGCATGGGGAGACAGCCGCCCAAGGGGTTTATCTTGTGGGTCTTGTAAAGGAGCATCATCTCTCGGTTGAGCTGCTCCCTATCGTCCTTGAAGCGCTCCCTTATCTGCTTTATCCTCGGCTGGAGCCTCTGCATCTCTCTCATGGAAGCGAAGCTCTTGTGGGTGAGAGGCCAGAAGATGAGCTTTATCACTATGGTGAGCACTATGATGGCAATGCCGTAATTGTGAGTGTACTCGTTGATGAATTTCATGGAGAGGAGAAGAGGTCTCGCGATTATGTCGAAAAAGCCGAGATGGAGCGCCTTGTCCAAATCCTCCCCTGCAGCCTTGAGATCCTCTATGGACTTGGGCCCGAAATAGGCCAGGAACCGATAGTCGCACCCACCTTCCTTCGCAGGACCGCCCCAGAGGGTCACCCTCACATTCTCTTTGGAGTCCTCGAGGAAAAGGTCCTTTCTCCCCGGACCAGAGGGGACGATGGCCGAGAGAAAGTAGTGGAGCGCCACCCCACCCCATCTGGCCTCCATGGGCCTTCCCGCCTGCTTGGACACATCCAATTCCTCGAGCCCGTGGGGGCTCAAGGCCACAGGCCCGGCAAATACCCCTGATTTCCTGGAGAACTCCGACTTGGGATAGGAAAGGGCGAGCCCGAGCCTCTCAGCCAGGGGCCTTCCCTCCCTGTCGCAGGCCCTCACCACAACATCCACGACATACCTGTCGGGATAAAACGTGAACTCCTTCTCGATCCGTCCTCCCCCCTCGAGGAGGGCGAAGGCCCTTATGGTCCTGGCTGCAGAAGTGGCATCCACGTTGCTGCCTAGCGGGTCTGTCCTGAATCGGACCTTGGCCATTTCCGCCGCCATCTCCCCCTGGGCAGTGAGCTCCAAGGCCCTCCCACCTGCCCTGACAAGCTCTATGGAAGGGGACCCATCCTGCAGACTCTCCCTGTACCTCGTCAATCTCCAGCTCTGGATTGTAGCGGTGCTCGTGGACAGGACCGCAACGTAAAGAGGAGTCGTGATCTCGACCAATTCCTCCTGGAAGTCCCCCCCCTCCTGCTTCAAGACCTCCAGGGGCTCCCTCTCGGGCTTTGGGAGGAAATCGGCCTGAACAGATTGTTCCTTGCCCTCTTCCTGGATCTCCCTCACAGGCCCTCTGGGCTTCTCCTGGGGGACAAAGAGATAGCTCCATACGGTCACTATCAACAATGAAAGGACAAAGGCCAGTAAAGCCCTCTTTTCCATTCCTCACTCTCCCGTAGCTCTAGCCGAGCAAGCTCAGTTTCGATCCCTGTGGAGTCGACTCTCCCGAGCCCACTTCCTGGCCTCGAATTCCCAAGACGCAATCCTGGAAACCATGGAGACAGGCCTTGACCCCTTGGTCCACCCTCTCCAGGCCCATCCCTTCCTGGAACGGAGTTTCCCTTTTCTGGCTCAATCCCTCAGGGAACCGGATCATAGCCTCCCGGATGGAAGGGGTGGCACTTCAAGAGTCGTTTGAGGCCGAGCCATGAACCCTTGAGGGATCCGTAGCGGGAAACGCACTCTTTGGCGTACTCCGAGCAAGTTGGGTAAAACCTGCAACTCGGCGGGAGGAAGGGAGATACCATCCTCTGGTAGATTCCTATGGCGAGCAATATCAGTCCCCTCACCCCTGCCCCCTCCATCTTCGGGCGAACTCCCCCAGGGCCTCAGCTATGTCGCGATAGCGGGTATTGCCCCTCATTCTCCTCGCCACCACGACCATGTCGACGGGCAGCTCCCGAAGGGTCCTATTGGTCCTGAAGGCCTCCCTTATCCAGCGTTTCAAGAGGTTGCGACCAACGGCCCCCGCCACAGTCCTCCTTATGGATATGCCCAGCCTTGCACCCTGCAACCTATTGGGCGCGGCCACAACCACTAGGTCGCCGAAATGGTGGGCCTTTCCTCGGCTCATTATCCTCCTGAATTCCGAGGAAGAACGGATCCTCCTCCATGAGGGAAGATCGAGATGCACTTTGCAAACCATGAGGCCTCAAACGCTGATCCTCTTGCGTCCTTTGGCCCTCCTCCTGCTCAAGACCTTCCTGCCCCCCTTAGTCCTCATCCTCACACGAAAGCCGTGGGTTCTCTTTCTCCTGAGATTGTTGGGCTGAAAAGTTCTCTTCATCCCCGTCTTCTCCTCACCCAAAATATCCCCGCTGTCCCAATATTATGCTTCGAGCTCCTGGCTCGGGTCAACCAGAGCTCGAGTCCTAGGAGGATCTTGGCCCGAGGTCCAGGCGCACTGTCCGCAAGTGACCCCCGTCTTGATCGTGGCCCCGAGGCCTGGTACGATCTTGGGACAAG
>JAPWUY010000360.1 GCA_028275295.1 Thermodesulfobacteriota bacterium
CCGAGATACCAAGCTCGGTAAGGAGGAGATAACCAGGGACATCCCCAATATAGGGGAGGAGAGCCTCAAGAATCTCGACGAAAGCGGCATAGTGGCCATCGGGGTGGAGGTCAAACCAGGAGACATTTTGGTGGGGAAGGTTACCCCCAAAGGGGAAACCCAACTTTCCCCAGAGGAGAAACTCCTCAGGGCAATTTTCGGGGAGAAGGCCGGGGAGATCAGGGACACCTCCCTCAGGGTCCCCCCTGGGGTGGAAGGGACAGTCATAGCGGTGAGGGTCTTCTCGAGAAAAGGGGTGGACAAGGACGAGAGGAGCAAGGAGCTCGAGGACGAGGAGATAGCCCGTCTGGTCAAGGATCAGGATGACGAGATCCGCATCATCCAGCGGACCACCATGGAAAGGATGAGGGAGAGGCTTGAGGGGAAGCACCTGGCCGTGGAGATAAGGGACCACTTCACGGACGAGGTCCTCGGAAAGCCGGGCGACATCATAGACAAGGGACTTCTGGACAAGTTGCCCATGCACAGATGGATGGAACTCAAGGTCCAGGAGGATCCCGATGTGCCCAGGGAAATCAGGGAACTGTACCAGCACTTCCAAGAGCAGGTGGATCTCATAAGGGTGGTATTCGACGAGAGGATCCTCAGGCTCAAGAGGGGAGATGAGCTTCCTCCTGGCGTCATCAAGATGGTGAAGGTATACGTGGCCATCAAGAGGAAGCTCTCTGTGGGCGACAAGATGGCGGGAAGGCATGGGAACAAGGGAGTGATCTCCAGGATCCTTCCAGAGGAGGACATGCCTTACTTCGCCGACGGAACGCCAGTAGATATTGTGCTCAATCCCCTGGGAGTTCCGTCGAGAATGAACGTCGGTCAAATCTTGGAGACACACTTGGGCTGGGCTGCCAAAGGCCTGGGCGAGCAGATAGGAAAGCTTCTCGAGGCCAACTCCCCCGCCTCCTTGATCAGACAGAGGCTTTCCAAGATATACTCCTCCCCCAAGTTCGATTCACTTCTAGAGGAACTCACAGACGATGAGGTCATAGAGGTAGCGAAGAGGCTCAAGGATGGGATTCCCATGGCAAGTCCTGTGTTCGACGGAGCAACCGAGGAGGAAATCCACGAGGCCTTGAAAGAGGCCGGTCTCCCAGTAGTCGGACAGGCGATTCTTTACGATGGCCGAACTGGAGAACCATTTCAGAGGCCTGTGACAGTTGGTATCATGTACATGATGAAGCTCCATCACCTCGTGGACGATAAAATCCACGCCAGGTCCATAGGGCCTTATTCCCTGGTGACCCAGCAGCCCCTCGGAGGAAAGGCCCAGTTTGGTGGGCAGAGACTCGGGGAGATGGAAGTCTGGGCCATGGAGGCTTACGGGGCAGCTTACACCTTGCAGGAGTTCCTGACAGTCAAATCCGACGACATAGCAGGGAGAAACAGGATGTACGAGTCCATAGTGAAGGGAGAGTGTAGGCTGGAACCTGGCCTTCCTGAATCGTTCAATGTCTTGATGAGGGAGCTACAGAGCCTGGCGCTCAACGTGGAGCTCCTCGAGGATTCCGAAGGCACATAATGGCCCCTCAAGAGGGCATGGGACGGACCGAGCTCGATCCCCAAGTGATGAGGGAGGGCATGGATGAGAAAGGGGGTTGCCTCCGCAGGTTACAGAGATTCCTCTTGCGGGGCCCCTTGGGATTCTTGGTCAGGATGGACCATTTTTGAACCACAAGAGTTTGCCTTCAGATTAGGAGGGTAGCCTTGGAAGATCTGTACAGCCTTTTTGAAAAGCCGAAAGATCCCCTTAGCTTCAATGCTGTTCGTATCTCCATAGCCTCTCCGGAGAAGATCCGCTCATGGTCTCACGGAGAGGTGAAGAAGCCCGAGACCATAAACTACAGGACCTTCAAGCCCGAGAGAGACGGCCTCTTTTGTGCCAAGATATTCGGCCCCACAAAGGACTACGAGTGCAACTGCGGCAAGTACCGCAGGATGAAGCATAGGGGCGTTGTGTGCGAGAAATGTGGGGTCGAGGTTATCCATTCCAGGGTTCGAAGGGAGAGGCTCGGACACATAGAGCTGGCATCGCCCGTGGCCCACATATGGTTCCTGAAGTGCCTCCCCAGCAGGATAGGGACCCTTCTGGGACTCACCTTGAAAGATCTGGAGAGGGTTCTTTATTTCGAGAACTACATAGTGACAGATCCAGGTGATACAGATCTCCAGAAAGGCGAGCTCCTCTCCGAGGAGAGGTACCGGAAAAAGATTCAGGAGTTCGGAGAGGGTAGTTTCAAGGCTGGCATGGGGGCAGAGACCATAAGGGATCTCCTCAAGAGCCTCGATGTGGCCAAAGAGGCCGAGAGGCTCAGGGAGGAGATGAAGATGACCACCTCCGATGCCAAGAGGAAGAAGATAGCCAAGCAACTCAAGGTCATGGAGGCCTTCAGGGACTCGGGGAATAAGCCCGAATGGATGATCTTGGAAGTGATCCCAGTGCTTCCACCTGACCTCAGGCCCTTGGTTCCATTGGACGGTGGTAGATTCGCCACTTCGGATCTCAATGACCTTTACAGGAGGGTGATCAATCGGAACAACAGGCTCAAGAGGCTGTACGAGCTGAGTGCACCTGACATAATAATCCGAAACGAGAAGAGGATGCTCCAGGAGGCCGTGGATGTCCTGTTCGACAATGGCAGAAGGGGCAAGGTGATCACGGGTCCCAACAAGAGACCTCTGAAATCCTTGAGTGACATGCTCAAGGGAAAACAGGGCCGGTTTCGCCAGAACCTTCTGGGCAAGAGAGTGGACTATTCTGGGCGAACGGTCATAGTGGTTGGCCCTGACCTGAGGCTTCACCAGTGCGGTCTGCCAAAGAAGATGGCCCTCGAGCTTTTCAAGCCTTTCATATACCAGAAGCTCGAGGAGAAGGGGTATGTCACCACAATAAAGGCAGCCAAAAAGCTAGTGGAGAAGGAGACACCCGAGGTATGGGACTGCTTGGAGGAGGTGGTGACCGAGTACCCGATTCTCCTCAACAGGGCACCTACCCTGCACAGATTGGGCATTCAGGCCTTCGAGCCCATTTTGATAGAGGGTAAGGCCATCCAGCTTCATCCCCTGGTGTGTGCGGCCTTCAACGCGGATTTCGATGGGGACCAGATGGCGGTCCATGTCCCCCTTTCGGTTGAGGCCCAGGTGGAGGCAAGGGTGCTCATGCTTTCGAGCAACAACATCTTGAGCCCAGCCCACGGAAAGCCCATCATCGTTCCCACCCAGGAGATAGTGTTGGGTCTGTACTACCTCACCCGCCAAAGGGACGACCTGGAGAAGGCGGAGCAAGTCCCCCATTTCTTCGGGCCAGAGGAGGTGAGG
>JAPWUY010000361.1 GCA_028275295.1 Thermodesulfobacteriota bacterium
GCGAGGGGATTCACCCAGGACGATGCTCATCTCTTCTGCACGCCCTCTCAGCTTCACCACGAGATAAGGGGGATAATGGAATTCGTGAAGGATATGATGGCCCTCTTCGGTTTCCCCTTCGAATTGGAGATAAGCACGAGGCCTGAGAAGGCCTTTGGCCAACCCGAGATTTGGGAGAGGGCGACCTCTGCTCTCAAAGAGAGCCTCGACGCAATGGGTTACTCATACCGGATAAACGAGGGAGAAGGGGCCTTTTATGGTCCCAAGATAGATGTCAAGTTGAGGGATGCCCTCCAGAGGAGCTGGCAGTGCGCGACCATCCAGTGTGATTTCTTCTTGCCCGAGAGATTCGATCTGACGTACGTGGACAGGGACGGGCAGAGGAAAAGGCCCGTCATGCTTCACAGGGTGATACTTGGATCTTTGGAGAGGTTCATCGGCATACTCATAGAACATTACGCCGGGGCCTTTCCTGTGTGGCTCGCGCCTGTGCAAGTGTGCATAATGAACATTACGGACCAGCAGTTGCAATACGCCAAGGAGGTGGCAGCTAGGCTTCGCGAGGAGGGTATAAGGGTGGAGGAGGACTTGAGGAACGAGAAGTTGGGGCTCAAGATCCGGGAGAACCAACTTCAGAAAATACCTTACATGGTCATTGTGGGCAATCGAGAGATGGAGAAGGGTGGGGTTTCCGTCCGGAGCCGAGAAGAGGGAGACCTCGGTTTTTTCACCCTGGACTCCTTCATCGAGCGCATCCGGCGGGAGTCCAAGGTGGATCTGCGTGCCGTTAAAGAAAAGGAGGTGGTGACATAGCCATACAGGAAGTCGCTGTCAATGAGAAGATCCGGGCTCCCGAGGTCAGGGTGATAGATCCCAATGGGAAACAGCTCGGGATCATGAGCAGAGAGGAGGCCCTGAGACTAGCCGCGGAGTACGAATTGGATCTCGTGGAAGTGTCGCCCAAGTCCGTTCCGCCCGTCTGCCGGATAATGGACTATGGGAAGTTCCGCTATCAGCAGGCCAAGAAGATCCAGGAGGCCAAGAAAAAGCAGTCCTACGTCCAGATCAAGGAGGTCAAGGTGAGGCCCAAGACAGAGGATCATGACCTCCAGATCAAGATAAGGCAGATGAGAGAATTCCTGTCCAAGGGCCTCAAGGTCAAGGTCAGCCTGATGTTCAGGGGGAGGGAGATATCCCATCCCGAGCTGGCACAGCGAGTCATAAGCAAGATAATTGACGGGGTGCAGGACGTGGGACAAGTGGATATGGAGCCGCGGTTGGAAGGCCGCTTCATGACCATGGTGGTGAGCCCGCGGTCAGGCTGAGGTGGACTGGAGGTATCGTCTGTAGGCTCCATCCGAAAAAAAACAGGGGTGGTGTGCATCCAGAAGGAGGGAAGCCATATGCCGAAATTGAAGACCAACAGAAGCGCTGCCAAGCGCTTCTCCAAGACAGCCAAAGGGAAGATCAGGAGAAGAAGAGCTTATTTCAGCCATCTCCTCACTGGCAAGTCCAGGAAGAGGAAAAGGCGCCTGAGAAAGAGCACCCTCGTGCACGGAACCAATTTGTGGAGTGTCCGGAAGCTCATCCCCTACGCCTGAACATTTTTGGGAAGGGGTAGATCTCAGTCCTCTTCAGGCTTCTGCGAAATCTTCAAAAAGGTGATCGGCAAAGAATAGGCGAGGGTGCGGAGTTTCTTCAGCCCTAGAGAGGAAAGGAGAGTGAAGGCGAGATGCCTAGAGTAAAGGGAGGCCCCAAGGGGGCCAGGAGAAGGAAAAAGATTCTCAAAATGGCGAAGGGCTATTTTGGTGGGAGGAGCAGACTCCTCAGGACTGCGAAAGAGGCGGTGGATCGAGCTCTTCAGTACGCTTACAGGGATAGGAAAGCCAGGAAGAGGCAGTTCAGGAGGCTTTGGATAGCAAGGATCAATGCGGCTGCCCGTCAAAACGACATGAATTACAGGGACCTGATTCATGGGCTCAAAAGGGCGAGCGTGGATGTGAACCGGAAGATGCTTGCGGACTTGGCAGTCAATGACCCTGCAGCCTTCTCGCAGATGGTGCAGCTCGCAAAGCAGCACCTCTCGGCGCAATGACAACAGAGTTGCTCGGGTCCCATGGGCGATTTCAGAGAGGAACTGGAAAGAACCAGAAAGGAAGCCTTGGAGGCCATTGAGTCCGCTGAGGACCTCGTCCACCTGGAGGAGGTCAGGGTGCGTTTCTTGGGCAGAAAGGGAAGGCTTCCCCTTCTGCTCAGGACGATCCGGGATCTGGATCCAACGGAGAGGCCCTCTGCGGGCCAACTGGGCAATGCCATCCGAGAGGAGCTAGAGGCCGCCCTCGGGAAAAGAAAGCTGGAGCTAGAAAAAGGAAGGCTCGAGAGACCGAGCGTGGATGTCACCTTGCCGGGAAGGCCCCTTCCCAGGGGTTCCCTCCACGTGGTTACCCAGACTTTGGAAGACATCCTCTCCATATTCGTGTCCATGGGCTATACAGTAGTTTCTGGCCCCGAGGTGGAGCTCGATTATTACAATTTCGAGGCCTTGAACATCCCCAAGGATCATCCTGCGAGGGACATGCAGGATACCTTCTACATATCTGATCAAGTGGTTCTCAGGACTCACACATCCCCCGTGCAGGTGAGAACCATGGAGAAGGGTCCACCACCTGTCCAGATAGTCTGCCCCGGGAAGGTCTACCGTCATGATAGCGATCCAACTCACAGTCCCATGTTTCATCAGGTGGAAGGGCTCGTGGTGGACAAGGGAATCACCTTCGCTGACTTGAAGGGGACCCTGACCGTCTTCGTGGAGAGGATATTCGGGCCATCCACCCCTTTGAGGTTCAGACCGAGCTTTTTCCCGTTTACGGAGCCCAGTGCGGAGGTGGACATCCAGTGCGTGCTCTGCCGAGGGTCGGGTTGCGCCCTCTGCGGCCAGAGTGGTTGGTTGGAGATTCTGGGTTCCGGAATGGTGGATCCGGCTGTATTCGGGTTTGTGGATTATGACCCGGAGGTGTACAGCGGATTCGCCTTTGGGCTTGGGGTGGAGAGGATAGCCATGTTGAGGCACGGAATAGAGGACATTCGTCTTTTCTACGAGAACGACCTCAGGTTCTTGATGCAATTCTGATTCCGGGAAACGCGGGCAGGTTCCAGATGAGAGCTACGCTGAGTTGGCTTAGAGAATTCGTCCCTTGCGAGATGGAGCCACTCGCTTTGGCCGAGGAGTTGACCTTGAGGGGGCTAGAATGCAAGGCCACTTGGGAAGGAGAGCTGGAAAAGGTGGTCGTTGCCGAGGTCTTGGAGGTTGCTAGCCATCCAAAGGCAGAAAGGCTCCACGTTTGCAAGGTGAGAGCTGGCTCCGAGGTT
>JAPWUY010000362.1 GCA_028275295.1 Thermodesulfobacteriota bacterium
TCTTGGCGAGGTGGCATTTGGGATCCTCGGGGAAGTAGAAGATGAATCTCTCGTACTCGGTTATTGCCCTGTAAGGCTGGCCCCTCGCCAGGAGATCCTCTGCGAGCTGCCATTGGTTTTCAGATGCGCTGTTCTGGGCCAAAGTTATGTGGGGATGAATTCCCTGGACAAAAAGGAGGAGAGCCACCCAGAGCCCAGGAAAAAGCGGCCTCTGGTCTCTTTGCGATCCCTTTTTTCCCCTCACTGACCCCCACCCTTTTTCAGAGCATTCAGCCTCGCCTGGATCATCTCCCTCTGGAGGGGTTGACCCACAACGGCAGAGAGGGCTTGGTACAGGGAGATGGCCTCCTGGATCTTGCCTTGGACCTCGTAACATTTGCCCAGTTCCCAGTCCGCCATTGTGCCGAATGCTCCACCTGCCTGACCTCTAAGCTCCCTCAGCAGTTCCACTGCCTTGTCGCACTCTCCTCTGGCCACATAGGCTTGGGCCAGGCCCTGGAGGGAGAGACCTTTGAGGGTCCCGTCATCCCCCTTGGGCACTGAGTCCACGGCCCCTCGAAACTCCTTTATGGCTTCGTCGTACCTCCCCAGGCTGTAATCTGCTCTTCCCCTGTATAGCCTGGCCATCCATGCAGCCCTCGTGCCTGGAAACTCTTTCACAGTGCCGGAGAACCTTTCAGCCGCCTGGTTCATGAGATCCCTGGATGTGGACTCCTCCGAGGCCTCCAAAGCCCGACTGTAAATCTTGTAAGCTTGGCTGAATAATTCCTGAGCCTGCGCCTCCCTCCGATTCTGGTATACTCCCCATCCCCAAATTGCGACTGCGACGACAACCACTATCAAACAAGCGGATGCCACAAGCCGGCTATTTCTCTTGAGCCATAGCATGGCTTTCATGGTTGTGCTTATGAACTCATCAGGCTCTTTGAGGAGCTTTTTCTTGTCGACTTTTCTTGGCGACATATGTCCCGTCTCCCATTGGATGGATTTACCAATTTTCGATGATACTTACCCCAGAAAGGGGGTGTCAAGGAAGCCTGAGGGGCATTTTGGCCGACAAACCCCTTGATGCAAAGAACTGAGTTCGCCCAAGCCCTCCTCGCCCACCCCCTCGCTCGGAATGAAATGGTCCATAAAAAAGCGCCCTTACACGTTGGACCCACAGAGTGCGCCTCTCGGTGAGCACCACCCCTCGCGTTTCACCTGAGGCCTGTAGCGCGAGGCCATCTTACCTTGGACCGTCCCCCTGGAAGATCCTGGCCTTGCACGGCCGCAAGAGAACATCTGGCTTTTGCTGAGAAATGGCCCACAAGCCAGTTGGCCTCTCGCCTACCCCCGATGGGAGAATCAAATCCCTCGGCACGAGTGACCCGTCGCACAGAGATTGCACGGAAGCGCATCCATGCCGAGAAGATCCTCTCTCGCATGGTTTCTGGGCCCCACTCTCAGGGAATCTCCCTTTGGCCTTTAAAGGTGAGGAGGGTCGTTGATTCGGATCCGGGGAGGGTGTAGCATTGACACCTGCTTGAGGCCACATGGGACATGGTCATCAGGGGACGATGGAGAAGGCAAGGAGGATATCAGTCGCTGTTCTCATAGACCACAGACCCAACCATCCCGGCGAAGTGGGAGGATTGGCTGGAACCTGGGAGAGGGTAGCGGAAGTGGTCTCCTCCAAGGAAGAACTGGAGCTGACCCTTTTTTTCCTGGGGGATGAGCCGAGATGCGAGTCCCTGGGACCCAATGTCCGAAGAGTCCTCATGAGGCCAGCTGTGGGCACAGAGAGGATTCCATTTTTGAGGTCCGTCCCAACCCACACGGATCTATCCCCTTTCCATCCGATACTTTTCCCCAAGCTCAAAGGCTTCGATTTGATTCACACGACAGATGCTTTTCACGCCTTCGCCAAGACAGCATTGGTGGCATCGAGACTCTGGAATATCCCCCTGGTCAATTCGATCCAGACAGACATAATAGGATGGGCCCGAATATACACACCGAGGATACTATCCCTCATCCTCCCTCGGCAGGCTGTGGGAATATTGCTCGATAAATTCCGCTATCTGGACCGCCAAGAGCGCTCCATGGAGAGAAAACTTGGAAGGTATGCCAGGCACTGCGCAGCAGTTATGGTCTCTCACAGAAGAGAAGTGGAACGCCTGGCGAGAGTTGCTCCATCGGTGCCCGTGTACTTCATGAGAAGGGGAATGGATTTCACTAGATTCCATCCAGGAAGGAGAGATCGAGAAAAGCTACTGGCCAGATTCGGAATACCCAGGGAGAGATTCCTTCTCCTTTTCGTGGGGAGGCTGGATCCAGTGAAGGGAGTGATGGTGGCTGCGGAGGTGACCCGTGGCCTCCTTTATCGAAAGAGGGAGGTTCACCTTCTTGTCGTCGGAGATGGCTCCCAAAGGGAAGAGGTGGCCAGGTATTTGGGGGAAAGGGCGACCATCACGGGCAATCTACCCCATGATGAACTGGGATGGGTCTATGCCAGCGCCGATCTGCTCCTTTTTCCGTCGGAGGCGGAGGTTTGGCCAAATGTCGTGGCCGAGGCAAGGGCTTCGTCCTTGCCAGTTGTAGCATGTCGAAAAGGGGCGTACCACATGATGCTCGGTGGAGGCGAGGATGGCTTGCTTCTCCAAGGCAGGGACCCTAAAGAATGGATCGAGGCAGTGGATTCCTTGCTAGATGATCCCCGAGCCCTGAGAGAGATGGGGGAGAGGGCCAGGGAGGATGCCCTCAGTCGCTACCCCTCTTGGGAAGAGGTAATCGACAAAGACATCTTTCCCGTCTGGAAAGGGGCCATTGAAGGATCTCTACCCGCAGCCTTTGTCCCAAGGGTCCAGAGTTGAAACTTGGAATCGGAACACACGGGAGGCCCGAGGGGCATGGGAAGGGTCAGCATTTCCAACGCCTTGGGGGTTGCTGCCAGAACAAAGGCCTTCTGGGAACGAACCATGTCGAGGAGCTCCTCTGGGGATATTATCCAGTCGGGAATCCGAGGGGCCTGGGCCACTATCTTTTCCCTTTCCTGGAACCTGACCATGAGGATCCTCCTTCCAGAGTAAAAGTTCCACCCACCCGTCCCCTCGAACTGAACATCAGATGGATCTGCGACCACAATGGGCACCGATGGATGGACATTCTGGGAGATCCATACCCCCAGGTCCCTTCTGCTCTCGAGTGGAGCCATCGCCTCCTGTACCAGACAAAGCATCCATCCTCCTGGAAGCATGACAGCAGCCATGAGGGCTGAAGATCCAAGGAGTCTCCCTTTAGCCAGAAAATAGGAAGCCCCAGCCAATATCACGCCAACTAACGCCATGCTGAGCCTCATCCTCGCAACCACCTCTTCCCGGCCCA
>JAPWUY010000363.1 GCA_028275295.1 Thermodesulfobacteriota bacterium
CGGGGTCCGGAGCCAGAGGTACCCAGTCCTTCTCTCGACCTTGAAGAGCCAGATAGGCCCTGGTGACCTCGTCCGATGGAAAGACAGCTGCAGTTGCTCCAATGTCAACTCCCATGTTACATATGGTGCCCCTCGCTGCCATGTCGAGGTTATCCACCCCTGGACCGAAGAACTCCAATATCTTTCCGAGGCCTCCCTTAACCTTGTATCTCCGAAGGAGTTCCAGGATCACGTCCTTTCCCGAAACCCACGGCTGCAGCTTGCCCGTCAGGTAAATCCCCCAGATCTTGGGCATCACGAAATGGAAGGGTCTCCCTGCCATGGCCAAGGCCACATCCAGGCCGCCAGCCCCTATGGCCAGCATTCCCAGGCAGCCTCCTGTCGTGGTGTGGCTGTCGGATCCCAGAAGGGATTTGCCAGGAACACCGAACCTCTCCCTGTGGACGTGGTGGGATATGCCGTTTCCTGCGGGGGAAAGGATTACCCCAAATTTCCTGGCAGCGGTCTCGAGAAATCTGTGATCGTCCGCATTCCTGAAGTCCGTCTGGAGGATATTGTGATCTATGTAACTCACGGAAAGCTCTGTCCTCACCCTAGGTATGCCCATTGTCTCGAAGGCCAAATAGGCCATGGTGCCGGTGGCATCCTGGGTGAGGGTTTGGTCTATCCGAATGCCGATCTCTTGTCCCTGCTTCATATCTCCCTGGACTAGGTGGCTCTCTATCAGCTTTTGTGTCAGAGTCAATCCCATGGCATCCTCCCTCCACTGGAAGTCCAAAGCCATTTTCCCAGGAAAGGACTCCTCAGACAAGAACAAAGATGGAGAAATGGGCCTTAGGGGCTTGAAAAACCCTCTTTCTCGGTGTCAAGCTAGGAAAATGGAAAAGGGATTGAGAAAAGCAGGGATTGGGCTCTAGAATAGCGGACCATGAGAGGACGAAAGGCTCGTTGTCCTTTTTCCTTCTGGGTGATTCTCTCCCTTCTAGCTTTGGGGCAAGGAGGTGTTCCAGTTTCGGGCTCGGCCCTCACAGAGGAAGAGAGGGTGAACATAGAGGTGTACAGGAAGGCATCAGTTGCGGTCGTGCACATAAGGTCCACGGTTGTGCGCTATGGGTTCTTTTTCCAGCCAATTCCAGCTCGAGGGATGGGATCCGGTGTGGTCTTGGACCAGAAGGGACACATCGTGACCAACGCCCATGTGGTCGAAGGAGCAAAGGAGATAGAGGTCACACTTTTCGATGGAAGTTCGTGGAATGCCCACTTGGTTGGGAGCATGCCCGAGAGGGATCTGGCCATCATCCGGATAGAGGCTCCCCAGGAGAAACTCAAGCCAGTGGATATGGGGGATTCCAGATCCCTTCAAGTGGGTCAGACGGTGTACGCCATTGGAAATCCATTCGGGTTTCAATACACCTTGACAAAAGGGGTCATATCCTCCCTGGACAGGAGCCTGGTGACCCCCCAAGGGGCCAAGTTGGAAGGCCTGATCCAGACGGATGCAGCGATAAATCCTGGCAATTCGGGAGGGCCCCTTCTGGACGGAGAGGGTCGGCTCATAGGCATAAACACAGCAATAATGAGCCCATCTGGAGGGAGCTCCGGAGTGGGTTTTGCAATACCCGTTGCTGCTCTGGAGCAGCACCTTCCATCCCTCATGAGAAAGGGTTCTCCATCCTGGCCATGGACACTCATACTCATAGGAGCTATAGCGATTCTCTGGATCCTGGCGAGAAGAGCCACTTGGAGGGCGAGATGGTGAGGGAAATTGGAGGTTGGGGAGAAAGAGGGAAGGGGGTATTCTGGGGGGCCGCCTTGGTGCTTTACATATGCGTTGCTCCCAGTGGTCTGTGGGGCCTCACAGAGGACGAGAAGAACACCATCTCGGTGTACAAGAGGGCAGCTCCGGGAGTCGTCAACATAACTAGCACGGTCCTGGAGAGGGACTTTTTCTTCGGAATTGTCCCAAGAGAAGGTGCTGGCTCGGGGGCCATAATAGACTCCAGGGGTTACATCCTCACGAACAATCACGTGATAAAGGAGGCGAGGAGAATAGAGGTGACCCTCTCTGATGGCAGCAAGTGGCCCGGGAAACTGGTCGGGGGAGACCCGGAGAACGATCTCGCTGTCATAAAAATCGAGGCTCCCTCAGGCCGCTTGACCCCTCTTCCCCTTGGATCGTCGAAGGATCTCCAGGTGGGCCAGAAGGTCATGGCCATAGGGAACCCCTTTGGCCTGGGAGAGACCTTGACTGTGGGCATAATTTCCTCCTTGGGCCGCTCCATCCGATCGGAGACCGGCTCCCTCATGGAGGACCTAATCCAGACAGATGCTGCCATAAACCCTGGGAACTCGGGGGGACCCCTTTTGGATTCCGAAGGAAGGATCATCGGCATCAATACTGCCATCTTCTCCCCTTCTGGCGGAAACATAGGGATAGGGTTTGCAATTCCAGTGGACACAGCCAAGAGGATAATCCCCGAGCTCATAGAAAAGGGCTATGTGGCCCATCCCTGGCTGGGTGTGAGTCTGTTTCCTTTGACCTCAGGGCTCGCCAAGGCCATGGATCTTCCAACCAGCCAAGGAGTCCTGGTGGTGGAGGTGATCAGGGATGGTCCAGCGGACAGGGCTGGGGTGAGGGGAGGGACCAAAATGGTCCAGATAGGGAACGCCTTGCTCCCCGTGGGAGGAGACGTGATACTGGCAGTGGAAGGGGAGCCAGTGAAGTCCTCGGAGGATGTCATCAGGGAGATCAGGAAGAGGAGGCCAGGGGAACAGGTCCGTCTCAAGATCCTGAGGGGCAAGAGAACCGAAGAGATCGTGGTCACACTGGGCGAAAGACCAAGAGGCAGGTGAGAACGACCCTGAAAGGAGGGACAAGGGATGACCATCAACGAGGCCTTGAGGATGATAGCAGGGAGTTTGATTCTCATTTCTCTGATTCTAGCACTTCTCTGGAGCAAGTGGTGGCTTCTTCTGACGGCCTTCGTGGGAGCCAATTTGCTTCAATCAGCCTTCACAAAATGGTGTCCCATGATGAGCTTCCTCAGGATGCTGGGGCTCAAGGAGGGCTAGAGTGGAGGCCAAGGGGAAATTCCTCGTTGCTGCGGTTCTGTGCGCAGCATCTCTGGGGTGTAGAGCCTCTTTTGGGCCGGTGGAGAGATGCGCCCCCCTCCCTTCCCCCATCAATGTCTCCAAGGTCTTGGAACGGAATCCATCCCCTTCCTCCCAAGGCCCCCTCACCCTCGATAGGGCCATAGAGGAGGCCCTAGCCGCAAGTCCCGGCCTCCGCCAAATAGAACAGAGGCTCCAAGCTGCGGAAGAGCAGGTGAGGCAGGCAGAGGCCGCATTCTAT
>JAPWUY010000364.1 GCA_028275295.1 Thermodesulfobacteriota bacterium
GCCAGTACATTTCCGTCTCGATCCAGTCGTACTTTCCACTGTAAGGAAGCCCTGCTGCCGCCATCCCACTCTCTATGGCCTTTCCCCAATCATAGTGCTTCCAGTAACCTCCAAAGAGATGAGGAACGGCCAGGATCTTGTTCCCCGAATCGTATGGTTGCTTGCCCCGCATGACCTTGAAAGGCCAGATCTTGGAAGTCTTGTCCTCCCTGCTTCCCAGAGGAAGGTTCAGGTGCAGTACCCTTGACGGATCCGCAATGGGGTCTCCCAAGAGATACCTCTCCGTGGAGCCGTTGAACCAGAGGTAAGTGGGAACGATGTCCTTCCCCCACTTGAACTCTCCCTTCATCTTGTCATAGAGCTTCTGACCCCACTGATCTTTAGGTGGTTCAGCCACTTCCTGGCCTGCCTTGGACCAGTCCCACCAAATCTTGGTGGGAAGGCTTCGAGCAAAGGTCGGAATGTGACACGTCTGACAAGCCACCCTTTGGAAGTGCTTGTTGAGGACCGCGTTTTTGTGAGGGGCCTCGCTATGGCAGTTGGAACAGCTCAGGGTGCTCTCGCCCTTGGCCGAGACCGAGAGGGCCATCCCAGGGATCACGTGGTCTTTGGCCTTGTGGCAACTGGAACAGGTCATGTTCTTGCCATCCACTCCCATATGCACGTCCATGGCACGAGGTGGGGCCACCAGAGAACTATCCAGATCCCCGTGCTTTATGTGATCCCCGCCTCCTCCGAAGAAGTGGCAAGCACCGCAGGTTGCCCGGCTCGTCTTTCCGACACTTTGGGCGACCTTTTCCAGGTCCACATTGGGATCCGGCATCCCTGCGCCAGTGGGCGTCTTCTTATAGGTGCCAGTTGTGTCGTGGCAGACAAGACAGTCGATGTTCTCCGCCTTGGAGAAGTCGAAACTGGCGTCCTTCCATCCATAGCCAGCGTGGCAACTAGTGCACCTGGGCCAGTTGCTGGGCAGAGCGATGCAGAAGTTGTTTATGGCGTTTTTCTTGCCCAGGTCCTTGGTCCCCTTTCCAGGAACCACCTGATTTCTGGACCACGTCCAGTGGACCGTTGCCATGAAGTCCTTGGCCTCCTTCTCGTGACAGCCAAGACACGTGGCCGTGACCTCCTGAGGGCTCTTGAAAGGCCCCTTTATCACCTCCTTGTGATCGTGAGCCATGGCCAAAGAAGCCATGACCATCACACCAGAGACCAAAAAACCTTTGAGCCATCTCTCTCCCATGGTGCCCTCCCCATTAGACCTGGAATGGACATACTACAAAGTGGTTGTGTACCGGAAGTCTCAGGGGGAAGTCAACCCAGTTTTCTACTCAGAAATCATGCCCCCGGACCAACCCCTCGAGCTCCTCCAAGGAGTCCCGAATACTCGCTGCCTTGGAGTGGTCCTTGAGGCTTGCGAGATTTATCTTCACGTTTTCCAAGCACCCCCTCATGGCTGCCATGGCAAGGAGATGCCCGCATTTCAGGTCGGATCGGGCATTGGGATTGGCATTGGGGGCAAGGGATTCGCAAAGCTCCAAGATCTGCCCACATAGCCTCGCGTTCTCTAAGGGGACCATCGCGGCCTCTTCCAAACTTCGGGAAATGGCTCTCCTTCTCTCTTCCATCTCCTCCTGGGTGGACTTGGGCATTCGGTAAGCCTCCATCACACGATCGAAGGCCAGAGAGTCCTCCTCCGCTCCCTTCATCAAGGCCCTGGAAATCTCCAGCGCTCTCCGGTTCACCTCTTCGTAAAATTCGTCTGGCTTCCCCTTTCCCTTGGACAACCGAGCGACCATAGCTACCAGGGATGCTGCCATTGCACCCGCAATTGCCGAGGCCGCACCCCCACCTGTCGAGTTGTCCGAGGGATCGAGGACCCTCAGGAAGGCTTGTATTCCCTCTCTGGAGGACAGAGGTATCTCTGAGTTAGGGCTCATGACACCCTCTCTCCCCTCTTGTACACAGCCCGAACGGATGATTGGGCCCCGAGAGAATAGGGTATGATCCACGGAGTCTCGCCATCTAGGACAACGAAGTCAGCCTGCTTGCCCACCTCCAGGGTGCCCACCTTTTGGGCCATGCCAATTGCGTACGCTCCGTTTATGGTGGATGCCACCAAGGCCTCCTCCGCTGAAAGACCCATGCCCAGCACAGCCAGGGCCATTACAAGGAGCATGCTGTTCGTGTAGGAAGAGCCCGGATTGCAGTCCGTGGCAAGAGCCACTGGCACCCCCATCTGGATCATCTCCCTGGCCCTGGCGTAAGGCTTTCTCAAACTGAGGGCTGTGGCTGGTAGCAATATGGCGATGACGCCCTTCTCGGCCATTGCCTTCAACCCCTCGTTGGATGCTGCGAGAAGATGTTCCGCAGAGACAGCTTCGAGCTCCGCTGCGAGCTTAGCTCCACCTGTATCCTTTATCTCGTCTGCATGGATCTTCAATCCCAAACCCAGGCTTCTGGCTCTCCTCAAAATCCTCCTCGTCTCATCCGGGGAGAAGACCCCCTCCTCGCAAAACACATCGCAGAACCTGGCTATCCCTTGCTGGGAAACCCTTGGAAGCATCTCCTCCACGACCAAATCCACATACTCTCCGGGCGAGTTCTTGAACTCTGGTGGTATTGCGTGGGCGCCGAGGAAGGTGGGAGAGACATCCGCCCCCGCGAGCCTAGCCCCTCTATCTATCACTCGGAGCATCTTGAGTTCGTCTTGGACGTTGAGGCCATATCCACTTTTCACCTCCAGGGTTGTCGTGCCCATGGCCATAGCCTTCCTCATCCTTCCTGTGGTCTCGGCCAAAAGCTCCTCTTCCCTGGCCTGCCGGACCCTTTGGACCGTGGAGAGTATACCGCCTCCCGCAGCTAGAATCTCGAGATAAGAGGTTCCCTCGCACCTCATTTGGAACTCTCTCTCCCTCGTGCCCACAAAACACATGTGGGTATGGGGGTCAACGAGACCCGGAATCACGCACATTCCTTCGAGATCCACCTCCTGGCATAACTGCCCCCCTGCCACCCTATCCAATACCTCTTTCTCCGGGCCAATTGCAGCGAGGAGGCCATCTTCCACGAGAAGGGCTCCTTCTGGGAAAGCGGTCAAAGATCCCTGATCTCGACCCCTGAGGGGTTCCCCCAAGTCTCGGGGAGTGTAAATCCGAGCATTTCGAAATAGCTTTCTCACCATCTTTTCCCCTGCCCTCTCTGAGAATCTGCCTCAGGTCTCCTTCCCAGCTTCCTTCATCATCTCCAGGAGGGCCAATTCCACGATCCTGGAAGGCTCGAGCTCTCCGAGCTGGAGATAGTATTCAGCGCTCCTTATCAAGGCCATGGCTGGAACCA
>JAPWUY010000365.1 GCA_028275295.1 Thermodesulfobacteriota bacterium
ACATCTCGGCCACCGTTTCGAGGAAGATACCCGTTCCAGCCCCGCACCGGTCGTTGAGGACGAAATCCGTCAGCTTTCCCGAGGAGTCCCCTTTGCTGACCTTTATCCCTTCAGCTCCGAGGTCTATGACAGTTCTCGCGGATTCAACCCAATATTTGGCGCCAGCCAAATGGCAAGACATCTCAGTTGGTCTGCCTTGACACCAGGGTATGGCGTCCCTGCCCACCCCTGTGACGAATGTTCGAGGAGGATCTTCACCGATGCTCGGCAGGATTGCCCTGATCTTTTCCCATGCCTCCCACGCTGTCCTCGAGACTGCTCCCGCAGCCCTGAAGACGACCTTCGCTGTCACGAGGCCATCTTCCATCAACACTGCTTTGACCGTCTCGTGTCCGATATCTATTCCCAGAGTCATCGTCTCCTTTCCAAGGCCACTATGTTGCTTTCGCCTCAAAAGAGGAAAACTGAGTTTGACAACGGGCGATCTCCTCTCTATATTACATCTCGACTTGCAGTCTTGGAAATTGGCTGGAAGGAGGAGGGAGAACCATGAAAGGGAAATGGATTGCGGCTTTCTGTGGAGTGGCAGTGGGTTTGGCAATTTCCGTTGCGTGGGCGCAGACTGAATCCTTCATGGTAAAGGAGAGAAGCCAGGGAGAGGTGAAGTATCTTGTCGGAGGGGTCGGAAAAGAGGAACGGGATTACATGAATTCCCTCGCTTCCAATTACAATCTGAAGCTGGTCTTTGCGGTCGCATCCAGGGAGTACCTTTCGGATGTGAGGGTTGTGGTCCAGGACACAAATGGCAAAACCTACCTCAATACAACTGCGGATGGCCCTTGGGTCATGGCTAAATTGCCGGAGGGCGAATATATCATCCAGGCAACAGTTGGAGGAGAGACTCTGGTACAGAAAAGGAAAGTGGGGAAAGGCCTGGAGCTCGTTTACTTCCACTGGAAGCAATGAAGTTCTTCCTCATGCTCTCGAGGGGAGGCCCATTCTCGAAGTGGGTCTCTCTTCCCCTCTCGACTGTTCTCCGAAGGCTCGCCGATGGGCACGGGTCATGGACAGCAGCGGGGCTTCTTGTGCCTTGCCGAGCCCTGGGATCAAGGACCTGAACTTTAGGGTTTCCGAGGAGAGCCCATATCTCGACAGGTCAGGCCGTGGAAGCGATCCGTGCCTGGCACCGTCTCACTTGCACGTGCTGCAGGAATGGGAAGAGCATCCCGAGCAGCCGCCCGATGAAGCAGTGCTCACGAAGTTCCCGTTACACTTGAAGGCAGCTGCTGACATGAGCTT
The DNA here is from genome assembly GCA_028275295.1 of Thermodesulfobacteriota bacterium. GTDB lineage: Bacteria > Desulfobacterota > Desulfocorpusculales > Desulfocorpusculum > Desulfocorpusculum > JAPWUY01. The sequence goes on from JAPWUY010000365.1 coordinate 1,300, forward strand.
CTTCACCTCTTTTCCCTTGCAGGCGGGACATTCTATGTCCTCTTCTCGACCAAAGATTATTTTCTCGAACTCTTTCTGGCAACTCATGCATATGTATTCGTAAATGGGCATCTCACCTCACCTCACATCGCTTTTTCCTAATTCTAAATCCCCACAGACCCATCGTCCATACCTCTCATCTTCACCCCAGGCTCAAAACCCAAACTCCCCACTACCTTCTTCCCGCTCGGCCATGGCCTTTCGTTTCTTCCTATGGAAGCTCCTTCATTGCGGACCTTATGGCCTCCCTCGTGGTCTCCAGGTCTTCCTCGCTGTGGGCCAGGGACACGAAGGCTGCTTCGAACTGGGATGGAGCCAGGTACACTCCTCTCGATAGCATCTCTCTGAAGAACCGAGCGTATCTTGCCGTATCGGAAGTCTTGGCGGAGGCATAGTCCCAGACCTCTTTTTCCGTGAAGAATGTGCTCAACATGGAACCCACCCTGTTCTGCCATATGGGCACTCCCGCCTCTTGGGCCCCTTCTTTGAAGGCCTTCTCGAGTTTTCTCGCCTTGTCTTCGAGTTCCTCGTAAACGCCAGGTCTTCCCAGAACCCGGAGGGTGGCTATGCCCGCCGCCATGGCCAGGGGATTGCCCGAGAGGGTGCCAGCCTGATAGACAGGCCCGAGCGGTGCCACGTTCTCCATTATGGAGCGGGGGCCTCCGTAGGCTCCAACGGGCAGGCCGCCTCCCACAATCTTTCCGAGGCAGGTTATATCTGGCATCACATTGTAAAGCTGCTGGGCTCCCCCTGGAGCGATCCTGAAGCCTGTGATCACCTCATCGAATATGAGAAGCGCGCCTGCCCTTTTCGTCTCCTCCCTCAGGGCCTGGAGGAAGCCGGGCCTCGGAGGTATCACCCCCGCATTTCCCGCAACTGGCTCCACTATTACACAGGCCACCTCCTTTCCCCACTGGTCCATGGCCTTTCGGAACGCCTCTATGTCATTGTAAGGGAGCGTCATGGTCAATTCCGCGTAGGCCTTGGGAACACCTCCGCTGTCTGGAATTCCAAAGGTCATGGCGCCCGATCCAGCCTTTACCAGGAGGCCATCTGCGTGGCCGTGATAACACCCCTCGAATTTTATCACCCTGTCCCTTCCCGTCACTCCCCTTGCTAGCCTTATGGCGGACATGGTGGCCTCGGTTCCGGAGTTGACCATTCTCACCATTTCCACAGAAGGCATTCTTTCCACGATAAGTTCCGCCAATTCCACCTCGAGATCCGTCGGAGCCCCGAAGCTGGTCCCCCTGGCCAAGGCCTTCTCTATGGCCTCCACCACCTCGGGATGACGGTGGCCGAGGATCATGGGCCCCCAAGAGCACACATAGTCGATGTACCGATTCCCATCCGCATCCCAAAGATGCGCCCCTTGCGCCCTCTGTATGAAGAGAGGGTCTCCTCCCACTGCTCTGAAGGCCCGCACAGGGCTATTCACTCCCGCTGGCATGAGAAGCTGCGCCTTTTCGTACAGCTCCTTGGACCTTTTGATCACTCTGTCCATCACATTCCTCCGTAACGAACCAAGGCTAGAGGGAAAAGTCAGAAATAGTGCATGCTGGATTTCTTGTTCTCCCTGCTACTGAAAAGGAGAACGTAGGTTGTTATCCCGGTTTTCCTCGCCACCTCTTCAGCCACTTTCTCGCAGTCTTCGGGGCACCTTCCGTGGATCATGGCATAGAGGTTGTAAGGGAGCCCTCCTTTGGGAGGTCTCTCGTAGCAGTGGGTCACCTGAGGATAGGAGGCGAGCAGTCTTCCCACCTCCTCTATTCTCTCTTGGGGGACTACCCAAGCGCTCATGGCATTTGCCTTATAACCTACTCTCTGGTGTCGCAACGTGGCGCCAAACCTTCTGAGGACTCCAAGGTCTTTCATTCTCTTTATTCGAGCTATGAGCTCCTCTTCACCAATACCTATCTCCCGGGCCATGGACTCGTAGGGGGCTTCGACTAGGGGAAGATCGTCCTGAAGGATCCTTATTATCTTTTTG
>JAPWUY010000366.1 GCA_028275295.1 Thermodesulfobacteriota bacterium
TCGGAGACCCCATCACTGGGGTCACAGTGATGAAGATGGACGAGGGATTGGACACTGGGCCCATCCTGGCTCAGGATTCCACTCCCATAGGGGAAGAAGAGGATGCCCAGGAGCTCTCTTCTCGGCTGAGCCAGATGGGAGCTAGGCTTCTCGTGGCCACTCTCGAAGAACTGGAGAGGGGATCTGTCTCTCCCAGGGAGCAGGACCCGTCCCTTGCCACTTACGCCCCGAGGTTGAAGAAGGAAGACGGCCTCGTGGATTGGAGGGAGACAGCTCCTCTGATAGCGAGGAAGGTCAGGGCAATGGTCCCATGGCCCGCAGCTTACACCACCTTCAGGGGGTCCAAGCTCACTCTCTGGAAGGCCCGTCCTTTGGACCTCCAGGAAGGAGGAGAGCCAGGGTCCATTGTCCTCGCAAGGGAGGGAAGCCTTTGGGTTGCTACAGGAAAAGGCATACTCGAGATCCTAGAGCTTCAGCCCGAGGCCAAGCCCAGAATGAGTGCCAGGGCCTTCATCCAGGGCCGAAGGGGTCTGGAAGGAGAGATCCTGGGAAAATAGAACACTTCTCGGGGGCTTTTCACCTTCGCCATGGGCACTGGGAAGGACAGGGGGGCCAGGAGAAGGGCGTGGGAGGTGCTTTGGAGGACCCAGAGGCAAGGGGCGTACCCTGACTTGCTCCTCACATCCCTGCTAGCAGCAGACCCCTCCATGGAAAAAAGTGACAGGGCTCTCGCCCACGAGCTTGTCATGGGGACCTTGAGGTGGCAGCTGACCCTCGACAAGGTCCTCTCAAAGGTGAGCCAGAGACCCCTTTCGAGAATCCCGGCCAAGCTTCTCGTGGCCTTGAGGCTTGGGGCTTATCAGCTTCTCTTCCTGGAGAGGATCCCTCCCTCAGCAGCAGTTAACGAGACAGTGGAACTCGTGAGGAGTATAGGCCTGGAACATGCAACGGGCTTCGCCAACGCTGTCCTGAGGGCCATAGCCCAGAGAGGACGCTCCTTGATGGAAGTGGAATCCACGGCATCATTGGCCGAGAGGATCTCCGTGGAGACATCCCATCCCCTCTGGATGGTGGAGATGTGGCTGGAACAATGGGGAGAGAGGGAAACGAGGGAGCTCTGCCAGGCCAATAATGAGGTTGCCCCTCTGACCCTGAGGACGAACACCCTGAAGATCACAAGAGAAGGTCTCCTGGAGGCCCTGAGGGAAGAGGGTGTGGAGGCAACCCCCACTCCATTCAGCCCGGAAGGTGTTGAAATCACGGGTCTCAAGGTTCCCCTCAGCACCCTCAAGTCCTTCAGGATGGGGTTGTTCCAGGTCCAGGACGAGGCATCCCAGCTCATTTCCCATTGGATGGAGATCGCCCCTGGCCAAAGGGTGCTGGATGCGTGCGCTGCTCCAGGGGGAAAGACGACACACATGGCTCAACTTCTCCAGAACAGGGGCGAACTTGTGGCCGTTGACGTGCATCAGGAAAGGCTGAACCTCGTCTCTCGCGAATGTAAGAGGCTGGGGATAAGTTGCGTCAAGATCGAGAAGGGGGATCTCTTGGATCCCCAATCCCTTGGCGAGGAAAAGTTCGACAGGATATTGCTCGACGCCCCTTGCTCTGGCCTAGGGGTGTTGAGGCGCAACCCTGACATGAAATGGAGGAGGACCCCGAAGGACATCCAGCGCATGGCATCAATCCAGAAGAGGATGTTGGAAAATCTTGCTCCTCACTTGAGGCCTCAGGGAATCCTCCTCTATAGCGTATGCACCCACACGAGGGAGGAAACAGAAGGGGTGCTCGAGGCCATACTGGAAGAGGGCCAGTTGGCTCTCTTGAAAACCCCCGGGGGACTTCCATTGCCTGCCCGGGGACTAGTGGGAGAGGATGGGCTCTTGAGAACCTTTCCCCACAAACATGGGATGGATGGTTTCACTGCCTTCAGGCTCACCCCCGCTCCTTGACAATCATCCCCGAGGTCTGTAAGATTGGGACTTCACTACCTAATTTTCTCCAATGGAAAGGAGGACGGGACATGAAAAAGGGTTGGCTCAAGAAGTGGTCTGCTGTACTTGTCTTCATAGGGATGATGTTCCCCGCATGGGCATGGAGCGCTGAGAAGATATTGATCGCCATGTCCAACTGGATCGGCTATGCACCCCTTTATCTGGCTCAGGAGAAGGGGTTTTACAAGGCCAAGGGGATAGACGTGGAGGTGAAGATAATAGAGAAGGTGGCGGACAGAAGGGCTGCCCTGGCTGCGGGTCACATCCAAGGCATGTGCACAACAGCAGATGCCCACGTCATAACGGCGGCCAACGACATACCCATCAAGATGGTCCTCGCGCTGGATGAATCATACGGTGGGGATGGAATCGTGGCAGTGGATTCCATAAAGACAGTCCAGGATCTCAAGGGAAAGAACGTCGCCGGTCACAAGGGGGGTGCAACCCTTTTCTGGATCAACTATGTCTTGACCCAGAACAACATGAAGCTCTCGGACATAAACATGATAGACATGACGGCAGGGGATGCTGCATCGGCCTTCGTTGCAGGAAAGGTGGATGCTGCCATAACCTGGGAGCCCCATCTCTCCAGGGCAGCGAGGGAGGGGAAAGGACACATCCTTTTGGACAGCAAGAAGACCCCTGGGGTCATAGTGGATGCCCTGGCCTTCAGGCCGGATTTCATAGAGAAGAACAAGGATGCGGTGAAAAAGATAGTGGAAGCTTGGTTCGAGGCCCTCGAGTATCACAAGAAGAACCCAGAGGACGCCAACGCCATAATGGCCAAGTTCACCAAGGATACCCCGGAGCTTTACAAGCAACACATAGAGGGGGTTCGGTTCTATGGGCCTCAAGAGAACAAGGCCTATTTCGGCACCCCCGACAAACCGGGAGAGCTCTACAGAGTGGTGGAGAGGGCTTTGGACCTCTGGATGGAAACCAAGCAGATTCCCAAGAGGGTGGATCCCAAGAGCATAATAGATGGCTCCTTTATACCCTGATCGGTGAGGGCCTCCTCTCCCACCTTGGGCTTTCAGGGAGGGAGGCCCCTCGCTCCGTGGCAAGGAATGGAAAAGAAGGGTCTTCTGGTTCCAAGAGCCCCCATTCCCAGACCCCTGTACCTGGGCCTGGGAATCGGTGGTTTCGCCATGGTATTGGTGGTCTGGTGGGCTGTGACCTGGTCGGGCCTCATCCAGCCTTTTTTCCTTCCTCCCCCCGAGGAAGTGGGCAAGTGCGGTTATCAGCTCTTCAAGGAACTGGATTTCCTCTCGGATATATGGGCTAGCACTTACAGGATACTCGCTGGCTTTCTCATAGCTGCGGCCCTCGGTG
>JAPWUY010000368.1 GCA_028275295.1 Thermodesulfobacteriota bacterium
GGCCATGCGGAAAGACCCATAGCGGAGAGATTCGCTGGGAACATCTCTGCTCTCAGGCAGAGGGCACTCGAGCTCGCAGGCGAGATCACAATTAGTGAAGCCAGGGCAGATCTCGCGGTGTGTTTCAAGGCCCTACCCAAGGTGCCCATCTTGATGCTCTTCAATGACAAGGACGAAGAGTTCCCAGCCCAGTGCTCTCTACTCTTCGAGAAGAGGGCCGAGAAATACCTCGATATGGAGTGTCTCGCCATGATGGGTTGGGTGCTGGCTGCGTGGTTGAGAAGGGCGTGAAGGCCCGAGGGACAAGAGGGTAAATTCGAGCCGTGGAGGTAGGTCATGAGGTGTAAATTTCACCACGTTCACATCGTGTGCAAGGATCTGGAAGGAATGATCCGGTTTTTCACCGAGACCCTGGGAGCGAGCCTCGTGCTCAGGAGGAAGTTCGGAACAGCCGATGGGGCGAGCCTTAGCCTCGGGGGCACAACCATAAACCTGAGGGTCCCCAGAGATGACGAGAAGGTGGAGGCAAGTGAAGGAACTCCTCTGGGATACCATCACATCGGTGTGGAGGTGGAGGACTTCGAAGGGGCTTACAATGAGCTCGTGGATAGGGGGTTCCACTTCCACACAGAGCCACAAGAAGCCTATGGAATCCGCTATGCCTTTTTCAAAGGTCCCGAGGACCTTGAGATAGAGCTCGTCCAGAGGCTGTCCAAGTGAGAACTTGTGTATTCCCCTCACGACCAAAAGTGAGCCCAAATGTTACCATATGGTAACGCGTGGCACCAGGGAATCCTCCCCTCTCACTGGGGCCCAGCCCTCAACTGACCCGAAGGCCAACTGGACGGGGATGAGCCGAGCCTCTGGAAACTGAGATGGAGATCCCATCGGTGGTCTAGATAGCCGAGCTAGGGCCTGAACTGTGTTGATCGTCTTCAGAGATCACGCAAATGTGCGGGACTTAGGCATGCTTATTGCATAGAGGGGAACGAGGTAGAGGAGTGTTTGGAGAGGTCTCAAAGGGGACGTTACTGGATGCAGGGACCAATGGGAACCACGGGCAAGACCTGCGAGATCTTGAGCAAGAGGATCGCCCTCAGCAGGATAGAGAGGATCGGCGACGATCCAAGAGGAACGGTCGTGGGGTGGGAGTGTGCCCCACCCGTCAAGGGCGAACGATACGCGGTTTATCTTGGGAAGGGAAGGATCCTCCGGACAAGTGTTGTAGAGGAGGTGAGGGAAACCCCGGAGTCGGTCCTCATCAAGACTGCAAACTCGATTTACAAGGTCCAGTACTTGCCCCCGTCTCACAAGAGGAGAAGCCCAAAAGCAGGCTCGTGATGTTTTTCTCCACAAGATTGGGCCTTGAAAGTTCCCTCAGGGCCCCTTCGAGCTCCCTCTGAGAGAAGGGAAGCCACCCCAGGGATGCAGCCTTACCCACAAGTATGAGATTGGCCCCCAATGGATAACCAATCTCCCTCGCCTTCCTCGCTGCGGGGACGGACTCCGCCTTCAGTTTCATCATGGCGATATAGGCTTTGACCGACGGGAGACCTAGCTTTCCACACCCCTCTTCCACCAGGAGGGATCCGCCCTTTTTCAGGTAACCCAAGTGTCTCAGGCCCTCATCCTCGTTCAATCCGAGGAGAAGATCTGCCTTCCCCAAAGGAACTAGGGGTCCAACATGAGTCCTTCCAAGCCTCAGGTGGGACACCACAGTCCCGCCCCTCTGTGCCATTCCGTGGGTCTCGCTCGCTATGACTGGCCAACCTCTCCTGGATGCCGCATGAGCCAGAAGGCTCGTGACGAAAAGTATTCCTTGCCCCCCTACACCTGCAAGCAATATGTCCATTCTCAGCCATCCTCCCCTCGGATTATCGCTCCTTTTGGGCAAACAAGGAGGCAAACCCCACATGCCGAGCAAAGGCCCTCCGAAATGGTCACACGCTCTCCTTTTTCATCCCATATCAGGGCAGGGCATTCGAATTGTTCCAAGCAATACCTACACCCCTTGCACCTGTCAGTGACCTTCGGGAGAGGACCTCGGATCTCCCTTGCCTTGGGCTCGTGGAGCAAGCAAGGGTGTCTTGCTATGACCACTGCCACCGAGCCCTCGGGCGAAGAAGCGTATTGCCAAGCCTCCTTCAGGGTCTTGACCATGTCCTCCAAGTTGTAAGGATCGCATATGGCCAGGAATTCCACCCCGCAGCCCCTAACCACCCTCTCCAGCGGGATGGGTATGGCCGCGGATCCATCAGGGCCGTGGTCCCATGCTGGAGTTGACTGCATCCCGGTCATGGCCGTCACTCCATTGTCCAAGATCACGAGCACGAACCTGGAGCCTGTGTGCACAGCATTTAGGAGGGCAGCCGTGCCCGAATGGTAGAATGTGGAATCGCCCATTGTCGCAACTATTGGCCTTTTGAGGCCATCTAGTTGGAATGCGTGGTAGAGACCGCTTGCCATGGTGATTCCCGATCCCATGTCCAATACGGTGTCCACGACCCCTAGATTGGCCCCGAGGGTATAACACCCTATGTCACTGGGATATATGGCCTTGGGAAAGGCCCTCTTTATGGCGAAGAAAGAAGCCCTGTGGGGGCATCCGGGGCAGAGGGTCGGTCTTCTTCTCGGAAGCTTTGCCTCCTCCATTGCCCTTTGGAGGAGAGCATCTCGCCTCCTGTTTCTTCTCGCCCTCTTCTTTATGCCCGCATCCACTAGGGCTTTCTCCAGAGAGGCATCCAGGATCTCGGGGAGAAGCTCCCCCTCTTTTGGGACATGCCCAGTCATTCTCCCCCATACCTTGTTTCTCTCTTGAAGATGGACCTCTATGAATGCATCTGGCTCTTCTAGCACCAGGACCACCTTGCACCTTTCCAGGAAGATCGCCCCTCGCTTTCTCGGGAAAGGAAATGGCATGGTGATCTCGAGAAATGGGACATGGGAAAAACCTCGCTCCTCGAGGAGCTCCCTGGCCACCAGGGCCGGAACCCCCGAAGCCACAACCCCCAGGGGATACTCCGCAGTGGAAGAACTCGGGAAGAAAGCCCTCGCATACCTGTTGGACAAGGCCTCCATCTTCCGGAGCTTCTCGTTCAGCTCCGCGTGGAGGAGAAAGCGAAACCTCGGGGTTGCAGCCCATCTGCATGGGTCCCGGGGGAAAGAGGCCTTGGGAAGGATCATCCCTGGAGGTGGGCCATTTACTTCCACAACCTGTCTAGCATGGCTCAGCCGGGTCACGGATCTGAGCATCACCGGGATGGAGAACCTGTGGGATATGTCGAGGGCCTCTCGGGCCAGCCACCTCGCTTGAGCAGGG
>JAPWUY010000367.1 GCA_028275295.1 Thermodesulfobacteriota bacterium
CCGGCAATGCCGAGGCCTCTCTCGGCCCAACCAGCACCGTCCAGTCCACAAGTTCCTCTTCCAGGTCCCCAGCTATAGCGGCGGCATAACCGGGTATTATCACCTTCTTGTGCTTCACCTTGTCCACCACCCCGGACTTCTTCATGAAGATCCCTATGGCATCCCCTGCGAACTTACCAGCCGCCCAAGCCGTCACCACAGAGAGGCCCTCTGTATCCACGACCAGAAGCCAAGAGGGCACTCTGCTCGCCTCTATCTCACCACTCACTATGAAATAAGTCAAGGAGAAGTTGGCGGTGACACAGAGAGGCGAGTTCTCATCCGGCCCGTTTATCTCATATATGCCAGGAGATGTAGCCATTGGCCTCTGGGGATCGGTGTAGATGTTGAGCCTTTGAATCAACAGTGGAAAGAGGCTTTCTGGCACGAGATCGTCCATCACTATGATTCCAGCGTACTTGGGGAGGAGCATCGCCGCAGCCGCTGTCTGTTCAGCGAGATCGTCCCCCATGGCATTGGCGAAGGCTATGGTTGGAAAGCCGAGGGCCCTGTTCCTCTCGAGGAGGGCTGCCCTCCTTATGGCTACCTGATCTATGAACGCTCCAGCAAGGTCCCTTGCCCCAGAGTCTATGACGAGGTCCTTGAGCCCGGCCTCCGTGAGCTCAGTTGTGAGCTCCACAACCTCCTCCAGATCCACCCCCCTCACAGCCAGAGGACATCCCGTCTCCCCCGCAAGCTCGCACATCTTGTCTGCATTGGCTTGGGTAGCCGCATAGAGTAGTGGCCTTTTATCCTTGAGGGCCCTGGCGACAGGGGCCAAAACCTGGGGATCCTCGCATCCCAGAATCAGGGAGAAATCAGTAGCTTCCGCCACTGCCCTGGCCGCTGCCTCGAACTTCTCCGGATCACCCGAGTCGCACTTGAGGAAGACAAGTTCTGGTCTGAGGGTCAAGCCTATCCTCTCCCATTTCAGGGCAGCCCATCTCTTCACCTTGTCCAGGAGCTCCGGGTCATTATCGCTCACCTGCCCTGCAAAACCGCACGGATTGTAAAAGGTCTTCTCGTGCCGGAATAGGACCGTCTCCCCCCCTATCCTCAGGGAACGGCCATCGGCCCCTATGACAACGGGTCTTATGGGAGGGGCACTTGCTTCGGCCAGCTGCTCCTTGGCCTCCTCCGACACATATGGGCAGGAAGCGAGCTCCGCCTTCCCAGCAGCCAAGGCCATGGCAAAGGCAAGACAAGTGGGCATACCACACTCACCGCAATTGGTCTTGGGAAGCAGCTTGTAGATCTGAATTCCAGTGAGCGCCATCTCTCGACTCCTTCCTTTTCAGAAATTGTCTCTCCAACAGCCCTTCCTAGATCCCAACGACCTCATTCAAACCCAAGGGGCCCTTCCCCAAAGGAAAGGCCCCTTGGCCTCAACCCATTATCGGTGGCATGGAGAGGGCAGGATGGTTGACCTTTTTCATGAACTCGAGAACCGATGCCTCGTCAGTCCCAATGGTCTCATCCGCTATCTTGTCGATGAAATCCGGCACGCCGAGCTCCTTGCCCCTCCTCAGAAGCCCTTCCCTCAATTCCTCTTTCAGGGCCTTGGGCATCCAGACCATCCGCAGGAGCCCTCCGTCACCTGCCAAGTACTTGCGCTGGATTATGTTGTACTTGGAATGGCCCACGAACCCAGGTGTCGACTGACCTCCACCAATTGTCCCTGCAAGGGTGGTGAACTTCATCCCACATGGTGTATCGCCCATGTAGTCCCGATGGACTGTCATCACCCCGTTGCAGTTGGGGAGCACAGCTGCTATGCACTCGCAGCAGCCACATGTGGTCATGGGGTCGTAGACTATGCTGTAGAAGTTGTAATGGTCTATCTTTCCTCGACTCGCCTTCTTCACGAACTCATTGACCCCTTTCCACTGACCCAGCTTGGGATCAATGCACTCCCCTTTCTCCACAGGCTGGTTAGGTCCGGTGGGGTTTATCTCGTAACTCGCCTTGCAGTCGAACCAGTTGTAAGCACCGCAAAGCCCAGTCCTCTCAGGGCTTATCATGCAGACGTGTGTGGGTGCGAAGGACTGGCAAAGGGTGCACGAGTAGTAGACGTCCACACCCTCGTCTGTCATGTTCTCCACACGAGCATCCCTCTCCCTGTAAATGGCCCTTGCCATCTGGGTGAATCTCTCCACATCCTCCGGGTTCGTATAGAGGGTCACCTCCACCTTGTCCACTATGGACCCAAAGTCCTTGTGGAACATGTCGTGAAGGATCTGCCCGATGTGCTTGAGCCGGAACCCCTTGTCCGTTGCAAGTGCAGAGAGCCTTATCCAAGCTATGTCCCTCTGGCCTATGTGCATGACTCCCTGAGCATAGTTGAGGAGATGGTGGATCTGCCTCTCCAAGATGGGCTCGAAGTCTGGCTGCATCTTCCTTCCTGCCACCTTGACGTGTATACCCAGTGGGAGCCTCTCTCCCCTCTCGCAATCGGGGATGTCCTTTCCAATGACCGTGATCTTCCCGTCCTCTATCTCGTCCATATCTGCCATCTGGACGAGCTCCGTGCACTGGGTCTTGCCTCCACCCATCTCCAGAACCAGGTCCTCTTTTCTCACCCTCTCCCCTTCGAATGCAGGACCATAAGCCACAGGGATGTCCACCTTGGTGATGGTTGTCTTGAGGCCCCTCACCTCCACTGATCTCTGCACTATCTCGCTGTGGGGCACATTGGCGACCACATGCTCATATGTGCACACCCCAGTGGGGAGGATCTCGGGGATGTCAGTGTCGGCAATGGTGGGGAAGCCCCAATTTATGGCCCCTGCGGCATTGGCTGCCCACTCGGCATTTACCTCGCCCAGGGCATTCACGAAGGCGAAGATCCGGTCCTTGTTGTAGAGGAGGATCCTCCTGTAATCCCCTGGCTTTATGCCACCAAAGGCCATTGCCGCCCTGTTCGCGAATCCCAGTGCGAAGACCGCAGCGCTTATGTCTGGTCCAAAGGGGACCAGCCTGGTATTCCATCCCACCTGCACCCCGGCTTGGACCAACTGCTCGGCGAAGGTGGTACCAGCCTGATTGGCGCACATGAAGACGTAGAGATTTCGCCTCTGGTATTCCTCGGCTATCATCTTCGCCGTCTCTGGATCAGGGGCCGCTCCCACAATGGCCGCAAAGCCGGGAGCTGTGCCATCGACGAACTCCACTCCTCGCTTTCTCATGATCACGTCATCTGCTGCCCCGAGCCATAGACGCCCGTTTTCCGGATCGCACTCCTCGCCGGGATAGTAGAAGTCAGGATCATCCACGTACCTGA
>JAPWUY010000369.1 GCA_028275295.1 Thermodesulfobacteriota bacterium
TTTCGCGAAAGGGGGCTAAAAGACGTTCTTGGCCAAAATGGTCGAGAAACAAGCATCCGATTTTGGGTTTGGCATCTGGTCGACCCTGGATTCCGGATCTGCTTGGCCGCAAAAGGAGCTCCGGTTTTTTCGGGACGAAAACCAATGGATTCGTAGAAGAATCCCGTTGGGTGAGGACAGGTGGGACGAGATGGAGGTCTTTTCCCTTCAGCCCCCCGCTATGGGTGGGAAGATACTGACCCTGTCTCCCTCAGCTAGCTCCTTGTCCCTTTCGGCATGGAGACCGTTTACGAGCACGATCTTGGGGTCGCTTGGCGGGATCTTCAGGTGCTTGATCAAATCATCCAGAGTGAACCCATCGGGGACACTGATCCATACCCCAGGATCTCCTCGCTCTGGCAGGTAATCCCTCAGGTGGCCGAAAAGGCGAAGTTCAATCTTGGGCATTTCCTTTCTCCTTCGCTACCTTTTGGCCTCTTGCCCTCACCCTTTCCTCCCTGAAGGACAGAGAGACGAAGGTGTTGAAGGAAAGCTCGGGCGGGAACAATGCTATTCTATCACCTGGCTCGAGGAAAGAGGAGCTCGTAGCTCCCTTTCCGTTTACGAGGATGAGCTTGACCCTCGAGGCCTGGATGCCGAGCCCTCGAATGAGTTCCTCCACTGTGGGAGGATCGGGAAGGGGAAGCTCCATCTCCATGGATCTCTTTTCCACCTCTTCCCTCAAGTGCCCCCCTAGGAGCACAGTGATCCGTTTCATCTCCCCTTTCATAGCAGCCCCTTGCAATAACCCCCGTCTATTGCGATGGAAGTCCCGGTGATGTAACTCGCTCTCTCTGAGGCCAGAAACACTACCAAATCGGCAAGCTCCTCTGGTCTTCCAAGTCTTCCCATGGGAATTTGGGCCTCCCAATTCCCGATGATCTCCTCTTTGTCTACCCCTTTTGCCTCCGCCATGTCCTTGGCCAGGTTCTCCACCCTCTCTGTCCTCATGAAACCCGTGCAGACGCAGTTGACCAAGATGCCTCTTGAGGCTAGCTCGTTGGAGAGGCTCTTGGCCCAGCCGTGGACCGCGGCCCTCACAGCATTGGAGAGGATGAGCCCCTCTATGGGTTGCTTCACAGCTACAGAGGTCAGGTTCACTATCCTGCCCCACCCTTGCTCGAGCATGCTGGGGATGACCTCCTTGGTGAGGATCACCGCGCTCATGAAATTGAGATAGAAGGCATCCAGCCACTCCCCCTCCTCGAGTTCCATGAACGAGGAAGAGGGGGGCCCGCCAGCATTGTTCACCAAAATATGGGCAGTTCCAAATCTCTCGAGGGCCCCCCTCGCAAATCTCCTGGCCTCCTCAGGCCGCGACAAATCCGTTGGGAGAAACCAGACCTCGGCCTCGAATCTTTCCGAGATCTCCCGAGCAGCCTTCTCCAGGGCCGAACCTTCTCTGGCACAAAGGGCCACCTTTGCTCCCTCTCGGGCCAAAGCCATCGCTACCTGCTTCCCGAGCCCCTTGCTCGCACCACAAACCAAGGCCACTTTACCTCGAATCCCAAGATCCATACCTCTGCCCTCCTCCAACCTCCCATTATCCATGTTCGGTACGCCCTTGGAGGCGCTCCCTCACCCAATAACCCTCTCTGCGAAGCACCTCGCGGTTCAAAATAGAAGGGGGCTTTCGCCCCCTTTTCGAAAGACTCCTCCTCGGACGCCTCCATCAGAAGTTGAAGAGCTGATCCAGCTCCTTGTCAGGGACGTCAAAGACCACATTGTGGGGTGGAAGGGCTTCCTTCTTGAAGAACTCGGGCAATCTGTCGTCAGCCGCAGTGAACCCAGCTGCCAGATTGAATGCCCTCTCCGCTCTCAAGACCTCCTTTCCGTAGTTCAGGAGATCCTCCAGCTCGAATTTCCACCCATACTGAGCACTGATCATCTTGGGAAGAGCCTCCATCCCAGAGGGTATGTCCATGATGGCGAAGGCCACAAAGACACAGAGCCCTAGGGAGTCGATGGCAGCTGTCGCGATCTGGAGATTGCGGGAGAGATCCACCTGACCCTCCGGCTTCAGGGGATCCACGAATCCGCCCACCCTCATTATGTTGGTCGCCACAGCGTAGCCAGAGGTGTGATCAGCTCCCATGGGACTTGTGGCGTACGTGACTCCTATCCCCTTGATTGCCCTCGGGTCATAGGCCGGAAGCCCCTGCCTCTTCACAACGGGGACGTGGGAGACACCATACGCCTGCCCCACAACTGCAGCCCCACTGCCGATGATCCTGCCAAGGGGCGTCCCCCTGCCCACCTCCTTGATGAGTTCTATGGCACCTTGGGCATCTCCGAACTTCTTGACCCCCGCATACATGGCCACAGCAACAGCACAGCCCGTCTCGATGGTATCCAGCCCGTACTCGTCACACAACCTGTCTATCTGTGCTATGGCATCGAGGTCGTCTATGCCACAATTGGCCCCGTTTGCCCATATGGTCTCGTATTCGAATCCAGATGTGAGGTAATTTCCGTCCTTGTCGTTGTAGACGTTCGAGCACTGAATGATGCAGGTAGAACAGGCAGAATGGGTCGTGCTGCCTCCTCTTTCCTTTATAATGTCGTGCATCGTCTCGCCACTTATCTTGTGGGCACCCTCGAATCTTCCCTCGGTGAAATTTCTCGTGGGATAGGCCCCCGCTTCGTTTATGACATTGACCAGCACATTGGTTCCATAGACAGCGAGCCCTCCTCCTGGCTTGGTTACAGGATGCTGTCTCAGGGCATCCCTGAAGGCCGATGCGGCTGCCTTGAACGCCTCCTGGTCCTTGTACGAGACCCCGGGAGCCTCCTTGTCATCCACGACTATTGCCTTGAGTCCTTTGGAGCCCATCACAGCCCCCATCCCGCCCCTTCCTGCGTGGCGAGAAGGTTTCCCCTGGGTGCTGGTCACCGCAACAGACGCAGCAGAGAGCCTCATCTCCCCAGCTGGGCCAATGGAAATTATCCCCACTTTGTCTCCGTATTTTGCCTGCAACCTTTCGCAAAGCTGATAGTTGGTCAGTCCCACAAGGTCGTCTGCGGGCAAAAGCTGGGAGCCATCCTTTGTGACGAGGAGATAGTACCACTTTCCACTGGGGGGAAGGTTCTCCACCACTATACCTGCCAGACCCAGCCTGCCCAGTTTCACGGCCGCATTCCCCCCGACATTGCTCTCCTTTATTCCCCCTGTCAATGGACTCTTGCCTCCCACAGAGAGGCGACCCGAGTTGGGGCAAGTCGTGCCAGCCAAGAGCCCAGGGGCCACAACGAGCTTATTGGCAGGTCCTA
>JAPWUY010000370.1 GCA_028275295.1 Thermodesulfobacteriota bacterium
ATCTCCGTTACGGGCTCTACCTCCCAAGGGACGCGTCGGCATCCGGTACCCCCCTTCCAGCTCCTAACACCGAGTCACCCAACAGCGAGAGTATTATACATACAAGGGACGCGGTCTCCGCGTCCGCATTGCAAGGCCGTACGGGAGCCGAGGCATAGCAAGATCATCGGGGGCAAACGAATACATGGTGGCCGAATGGGGACATGCTCCGGCGAGGCCAATTTCGCCGTTGCGGGCGTGCGGAGCCCGCCCCTCCAGGGGTGGGCCAGCCAAGCTGGGATGGCCTAGCGGGGGAAGCCCGAGATGACGCGAAAGGCGGTTTTCTCGGAGGGGCGCACTCTGTGCGTCCGCATTGCGAGGCCGTGCCCATGCCGAGGCATCTCATTAGTCGAGATGGTCGGGCGAAAGGTCCGAGGCGTAACGGGGATGTGTCTCGTTCAAGCCCAGGCGTGCTTTAACGGGCGTGCGGAGCCCGCCCCTCCGCGGGGTGGGCTATCCAAGCTAGAACGGCCTTGCGGGGAAAGCCCGGAGATGGCGCCGAAGGCGGTTTTCTCGGAGGGACGCACTCTGTGCGTCCGCGTTGCGAGGCCGTGCCTATGCCGAGGCATAACATGATCATCGGGGGCAAACGAACGCCCGGGGGCCTAATGGGGCGATCCCCCGGTGGAAGCAAAGTCTCCCTAGGGGGCGTGCGGAGCCCGTCCCTCCGCGGGGGGCAAGCCTCAGCGAGAGGCTTTGGGAGAAAATTCCGGGATAACGCGGAGGGTGATTTTCTCGGAGGGGCGCACTCTGTGCGCCCGCATAGTATGGCCATACGTGTGCCGATGAATTCCATTTGCACCCCACGACGAGGCGAGAGGCCAGTGGCCTACCGGGGACATGTGTCGGTCAAGCCGGGGCCCTCGTTGCGGGCGTGCGGAGCCCGCCCCTCCGCGGGGTGGGCTATCCAAGCTAGAACGGCCTTGCGGGGAAAGCCCGGAGATGGCGCCGAAGGCGGTTTTCTCGGAGGGACGCACTCTGTGCGTCCGGATTGCAGGGCCGGACGTAGGGGGTTTCCCGGCGCCCGATAGCGGTATAAAATGAGTCACCAAAAATCTCTTGCGGGATATGCCCATGAAGCTCCTCATAGCTGATGATGAGCCCCAGTTGCGATCCTTGCTCAGGGTATATTTCGAAAGTCAGGGCTGGGAGGTCACGTGCGCATCTAGCGGATCGGAGGCGTTGGAACTTTTGGAAAAAGCCCCATTCGATGTCATCCTCACGGACGTCAGGATGCCAGGAGCCTCGGGTCTCGAGGTCTTGAAGGCTGTTCGTTCACGAATACCTCACGGACAAGTCATTCTCATGACAGGATATCGGAACCTAAAGGCCGCCATAGAGGCAGTGAATAGGGGAGCTTTCGCCTATATAGAGAAGCCCTTTTCCTTGACAGACCTGAGGGAAAGAGTGAACGAGGCCCTCAAGGCCAAACAAGAGAGTGAGGCTCAGGAGCAGGAAAGACACGCCCTGGAGATGCTAGTTGAGAGAAAGGAGGAGGAGATTTCCCTCCTCAAGGAAAGAAGCAAGGTAATCTTCGACGAGATGCCAGCCCGAATAGCCCTGGTTGACGAAGGAGGGTTCCTCAGGGATGCCAATCAGGGCTTTTTCCAGGACTTTGGCGCAGAAGGGAGAAAGGCCTCCCAAGTGCATATTTGCGTAGCGCTCAATTGTCCCCAAGCGGTGGATGGGCCATGTGAGAGCCCTTGTGAGCTGTGGGATCGTATGACCAAGTGCATGGCCCTCGGAAGCACATCGGGCAAGTTCATCCTGAGGCCGCCTTTTGGAAGCTCGCCCTTTGGGGCCAGGCCCATCTATCAAGTGGCCATAATTGCCCTCCCCCAGAGGAACCCATCCGACCAGAGGCCCAAAGAGTTTGTCCTCCTCATGGAGGATGTGACCAAGGAGAAGCTCATGGAAATGCAGCTTCTCCATTCGAGCAAGCTCGCATCCTTGGGGGAGATGGCAAGTGGCATAGCGCACGAACTGAGCCAACCCCTCAATGCCATCTCAGCTCAGAGTCAATTGCTGAGATTCATGGCAGAGAAAGGCGAAAAGATCTCGAGGGATACGCTCCTTTCGGCCTTGGGTGACATAACGGAGCAGGTCTTCAAGGTATCCGAGATCCTCCAGCATCTCAGGCTCTACGGCCATAAGAGTGCTCGTGAACAAAGGGAGATGATTCGGGCAAGAGACATAGTCGATGCGAGCCTCAGACTCATCCGTTCCCAGATCAGGGCCTGGGGGATCGATCTCGTGGTGGAAGAGGAGGACGGTATCCCTCCAATTCACGGAAGCCTCCACGAGCTCAGCCATGCCCTCACCAACATCCTCATAAATGCGAGGGACGCAATCAGGGAAAGATTTTCCTCTGAGCGGGAAAGTCCTTCCTCAGCGAAGGAGATAAGGGTACGCATAGGCGCTTCGAGCAAAAATGGCCATCCATGGGTCCTCCTGGAGGTGTGGGACAATGGAATAGGAATGGAGGAGAAGGTGCTCGATAAGGCCTTCGATCCCATGTACAGCACGAAGGAGGATGGAACAGGGATCGGTCTCCCCATAGCTGCTTCAATAGTCCACGCCCACGGAGGGGAAATTCGAGTGCAGAGTGAACCTCACAAGGGCACCAAGGTGACCATAGAGCTTCCATGCTCCACAAGCGGCCTGTGAAGGCAGGCAGGTCCAGTCTTTGACACAGGAAGTCTTTCCAAGTGACGCGACGCTCGTGGACGATTTCTCTTTCCCCTTCCTTTCGCCCTCTCCCATGAATTTTTGGGGAAAGATCCCGCTTAGCCATTAGGTCTCTGTCAAAAAAGGCCACCCTTCCAGAGAAGCGCTCGAGGCAAATCTCCTTGCCCCCTTCTCGAGAGCAGGACCTCTCCTTTTCCGCGCAGTGCCGGAAATCGTGACCACACATACCCAACTAAGATGAGCAGGCCTCGAGGTGATGCTCTCGGCCCTCGGATCGGTTTTTGGCACGAAGGTTGCTTTCCGCCTGTGGTGAACATGTTGGGGAGGGAGGTGGGTCTTGGCACGAAGCTGCGTCAGTCCTGTATCCACGCTACTTAACGGACTCTCGGAGGTTGTACCCAACTTCGGGGAGCCGTCCTGGAGGTCCCCTTGGGATCCTCCTGGCCCTCTCCTCGTGGCCCTCGAGTGCCACGAGACTCAGGTCAAGTGCCTCATCCATTCCATAAACAGTTCCCTGACTATCCTCCGCAATGCCACAGAACTGCTGAGGGTGTCTCCAAGCTCAGATGAGGCATCCTCC
>JAPWUY010000371.1 GCA_028275295.1 Thermodesulfobacteriota bacterium
CTTCCTTGCGGGCGTGCGGAGCCCGCCCCTCCGAGGGGTGGGCTATTTGAGCTAGGATGGCCTTGGGGGGAAGACCCGGGGATGACGCGGAGGTGGTTTTCTCGGAGGGGCGCGGTCTCCGCGCCCGGAAATACGAGCCGGATGCAAGCCGTGGCATTCCATTCTCACCGGATAAGTTGACGACAAGCCGGTGGCCAAGAGTACACCTGCCTCGGTCCAACCGAAGCCTTCCTTGCGGGCGTGCGGAGCCCCCCCGTCCGCCGGGTGGGCTATTCGAGCTGGGATGGCCTAGCTGGGAAAGCCCCGAGATGACGCGGAAGGCGGTTTTTTCGCTGGGATGCGCTCTGCGCGTCCGCGTTGCAAGGCCGTATGTACGCCGAGACATTTTTATTTTCACCCCATGCGTTGACGATGACTCGGCGGCCTACCGGGGAGATGGCTGGATGGGGCCAATGGTCTCATTACGGGCGTGCGGAGCCCGCCCCTCCGGGGGGATGCGCACCCGACGGAGAGGGCCTTACGGGGTACACCCCGACGTTCCCGAGGGGAGGGCTTTTCGGAGGGATGCGCTCCGCGCGTCCGCGTGGTACGGCCGCACGAATGCCGTGGCCTTTCATTCCCAATACATGCCTTAACGGTGGTTCGGTGGCCAAGAGGGGACATGCCTCGGTCCAACCGAAGCCTTCCTTGCGGGCGTGCGGAGCCCGCCCCTCCGAGGGGTGGGCTATTTGAGCTAGGATGGCCTTGGGGGGAAGACCCGGGGATGACGCGGAGGTGGTTTTCTCGGAGGGGCGCGGTCTCCGCGCCCGCGAATACGGGCCGGGCGCAAACCCGAGCGCGTCATGATCGCGGACGAGTTGGACAGAGCCCGGTGGCCGAATGGTGGGACGTTTCGGTTGGCGTTATGCCGACATTGCGGGCGTGCGGAGCCCGCCCCTCCGAGGGGGGGGCAAGCCCACGACGGATGGCCTTGCGGGGGAGGGCCCGGGATGCCGCTGAGGGTGGTTTTCTCGGAGGGGCGCGGTCTGCGCGCCCGGGTGGCAAGGCCGGCCCCGAACCGGGGATAGGGCATGATCATCGAAAGGCGACCGTACGCCCAGTGGCCTAATGGGGACATGCCCGGGGGAAGCCTAGTGCGTCATTACGGGCGTGCAGAGCCCGCCCCTCCGAGGGGGTGAGCCCAGGACGGATGGCCTAGCGGGGATGTGCCCGGGTGATGCCAATTCGCTCATCGCGGGCGTGCAGAGCCCGCCCCTCCGAGGCGAGGGCGAGCCGAGGGTATCGGGCCTTGAGAGATGAGGCCCCGAGAATGCGCGGGAGCTGGTTTTTCGGAGGGGCGCGGTCTCCGCGCCCACACGTACGGGCCGGGCGCAAGGCGAGGCAGGTCATGATTCCGGACGGGCGAGCGAGAGGCCGGTGGCCGAGAGAAGACAACACTTGGGTTGGCGTTGTGCCGTCGTTACGGGCGTGCGGAGCCCGCCCCTCCGAGGGGTGGGCTATCCAGGGCACGATGGCCTTGCGGGGGAAGGGCCGCTCGCGATGCGAAGGGTGGTTTTCTCGGAGGCATGCGGTTTCCGCGTCCGCAAGAACCTGGGGGGGTCTTTTCAAAACGTGTCCCTCGGGACAATCCCCTTTATCCACCGGTTGCGGGCAGTAGCGGCTAGATGGGGCCAGATGTGCGGAAGGCGAAGGTATATGGCCTCTGGGAGGGCGTGCCGAATGGGTCCTTCACGGATTTTGCGGGAATGTTGACCGTGTATCGTGTGAGCCTTTTGAGATCCCTCTGGGGGGTGATCTGAAGCTCGCCACTAGAGCTCACCTGCGCTGTGAACGGCACGGCCTCGCCTGCCTCCGACTGCAGGGAGATGGCCTTCCACTTGGGGCCGGGCTGGACAGGTTTGCTGAATCGAACGCAGATGATGGGCCTCGAGGAGACATTTTCTTCTCCATCTTCGGGGAGGGTGGATACGACCTGCGGGGGAATGGTCCTTTTGCCAGTCTTGAAGGAGAAGGTGTAGGGGGACACAGTTGGGTTTCCCTTTAGGTCCATGAGACCTGTCCCATCGTAATTAACCGTAACCTTGGTCCTGGCCGGAAGGGGCCAAGTTCCCCAAGGGTTGGAGCAAGTCAGGATCACATGCGGCCCCTCTATTTTCGACCTGCAGGGCAGCTCTCCCACATCCGCCACATCCGTCTCCACCCTGATCCCCAGGCACCTGGAATCCTCCGTCCAAGGGGAATCAGGCAATTCTGGCTTCACTGGCTCGGAGAAGGTGAGCACTATCTCTCCCAAGTCTCTTGGAACCCCCGATGCCTTGTCCTGGGGATTGGTGCTCACCAATACGGGAGGGATAGCCGTAGTGAAACTCAGGGTGATGGGCTCGGATGGCGCCTCGGTCCACTTGCCCCTCAAAGCCCCTTGGGGAAGGGTGAGGGTGTAACGGGTGTTGTAGGACATGGGAATAGGAGGGAGGACCACGAGCTGATCGGACGCGACGATTATCTCGGCCCCGACCGGCTCGCCATCTGCTTGGAGGGAGATGGAGGCAAAATTTTCCGCCGCGAGGATCTCGTCGTTGAAGCTGAGCCGTATCCTTGACCAGATCGAGACATCCGATTCTCCTGGCTGAGGGTCTGACCCCATTAGCTTGAGGGAGGCTGTAACGAATGTGTGCTCGAAGGCCAAATTGGGCCATTCCACGCCCAGTGCTCCCTGGGGTATTCGCCATGTATATCGGGTGCCGGGTTCGAGGGGGAAGGCCACTGTGAGGACGAGCTCGTGGTGTGGCCCATCGTTTACAATTTCGCAATCCAGGCCATCTCCGCATCGTGCCACTATCTGCCCCGAAGGATCCGCGAGGACTATGGAATTGAAGTTGCTTCCCGGCTCGATCCACCCATTGAAGCAGAAATAGAAGACAGGCCTCAAAGGAGGGCCTGTCTCCTCATATGGCGCCCCGGCATAGCCTTGAAAGAAGACATCCGAGACCATAAGGGGCTCACCTGTTACGAACTCTAGGCTGTACGAACCCAGGTTCGTAGCTCCCGAATCCATCGCCCTCACTGCCCCTTCTTCTAGCTCGAGGCGATAGAGGCTCTGGCCAGCAAGAAGCTCACGTGGGGTCAAGCTCAGAACGTTCTGAGAGACATCTATATCGCAAGGAACCGTGCTGCCCCTCTCTGGATCAAGGAGAACGACCTTGCTGGGGTCGGCAATGGAGATCTCGCGACTGAAGGTGAGTTTCAAGGTGGGCCTTGTAGGCGCGCCTGTGGAGCCTTTTTTGGGATCTGTATCCATGA
>JAPWUY010000372.1 GCA_028275295.1 Thermodesulfobacteriota bacterium
GGGGGCGCGGATGGAGATTCTCATAGCCGAGGACGATCCCATCTCCCGAAGGATTCTCACAGCTCTCCTAACAAAGTGGGGCTACACCGTGAAGGCCGCTTCGGACGGTGCCCAGGCCTGGTCCCATCTGGAGGGGGAAGCTTCCCCAAGGCTCGCCATTCTCGACTGGATGATGCCAGGGATGGATGGTCTCGAGATATGCAGAAGGGTGAGGGAGAAAGAGGCCAGTGGGGATCTCTACACTTACATCATCATCCTCACTGCCAGGGGCGCCAAGGAGGACATAGTGGAGGGGATGGATGCGGGTGCTGACGATTACCTGGTCAAGCCCTTTGATCCACAGGAATTGAGAGTGAGGGTGAGGGCCGGCCAGAGGATCGTTGAGCTGCAAGGCCAACTGAGGGCCGCTCAGGAAGAGCTGAGAAGACAGTCCATCACGGATCCCCTCACGGGTGTCCTCAATCGAAGAGCCACAATGGAGAGGTTCCGTCTCGAGACCTCCAGGGCCAAGAGGGAGAAAAGGCCCCTGGGCGTCTTGATGATGGATGTGGATCACTTCAAGAAGGTGAACGATAGCTTTGGCCACATATGCGGGGACGAGGTGCTCAAGGAGATGGCAAGAAGGGTGAGGTCCGGCCTCAGGGACTACGATACCTTTGGAAGGATGGGAGGTGAGGAGTTCATGGCCATTCTCCCAGGGACAACCCTGTCTCTGGCTGAAAGTGTGGCGGAGAGGCTGAGGGTGGCTGTTTCCTCGAAACCCATCAACACTTGCAAGGGCCCTATCGGCGTAACTATGAGCGTTGGCGTGACGCAATGGGCCGAAGAGGAGGAGCTGGAAAGGACAATGGATAGGGCTGATAGGGCCCTGTACTTGGCCAAGAAAAGGGGGAGAAACAGGGTCGAGGTTTTGGACTTGGATGAGAGCCCAACGAGCCTCGTAGAGCAAGCTGGGACATAAAGGGCATCTTCCTTGGGAGGTTCACACGATGGAGGGAGGCCAACTGAATCAAGGGCCCATGGCCCAGGGGATGTTTGTCCTTGAGCCATCTTCCTTGGCCCAGGGGCTGCTCGATGCCATATTTCAGCTCACTCAGGATGGGATAGTGGTTTTGGAGGATGGGAAAAGGCCCATCTCCATGAGCAGGTCAATGAGGGAGATATTGGGCGGTCCAAAAGAAACGGACCTAGAAAGCCAGCTTTCAAGGCTTCTGGAGCCTCTAGGGCATGATCTCGATGGAGCCGGGAGAAAGAGGATCTCCTTGGCTCCTCACAATGGAGCGGGAAAAGAGATACCCATCGAGGTCCACTGGTTGAGGCTCGCAACAGAGGGGAAGTCATATGGAGTTCTCCTCTTTCGGGATTTGAGCCCCCTTGTGAGATTGGAGGAGGAGCTCCAGAGGGTGAGGGAGGAGGCTGAGAGTTTCAGCATGGAACTGGAGAGGGCCATAGAAAGGGCGAACCTCATGGCCATGGAGGCAGAGCTAGCCAATGCGGCGAAGAGCTCCTTCATGGCCAACGTGAGCCACGAGATCCGCACCCCCATGAACGGAATCATAGGGATGACAGGGCTACTTCTGGATACGGATCTCACCCCTGAGCAGAGGGAATACGCCGAGATCATAAGGAACTGCGGGGAGTCCCTTCTTTCTCTCATCAACGATATCCTCGATTTCTCGAAGATAGAGGCGGGGAAGCTGGATCTCGAGGTGATGGATTTCGACCTGGGTCTCCTCCTCGAAGACCTCTCGGGACTTCTCGCTGTGAAGGCCGCAGAGAAGGGGCTCGAGCTCGTCTGTCTTGTGGAACCAGAAGTGCCATGTCTCGTAAGGGGCGATCCAGGAAGGCTCAGACAGATATTGATGAATCTCGTGGGAAACGCAATAAAGTTCACAAGTGAGGGCGAGGTCGCAGTGAATGTCTCCCTCAAAGAGGAATGCGAGGATAAGGTCGTCCTATTGTTTCAGGTAAAGGACACTGGGATAGGAATCCCGAGGGAGAAGATGCCCCTGCTTTTCAGGCCCTTCACTCAACTCGATGGATCCACTACCAGAAAATACGGAGGTACGGGCCTTGGGCTCTCCATATCACGGAGGCTCGTGGAGATGATGGGAGGAAAGATTTGGGTGGATAGTTTCCCCGGAAAGGGCTCGACCTTCTACTTCACTGTTGTGCTGGAAAAACAGCGAGGAGAGCACTCCCCCAAGGACCGTCCGAGGGCCACGATCAGAGGAAAAAAGATCCTGGTTGTGGACGATAACGCTACAAACCGCCTTCTCATGGAGAGGCTTCTCCAGAGCTGGGGGTGTCGTTGTGTCGTTGCCCAACGCCCCAAGGAAGCCTTGGAGCTTCTCAAGGAGGGGGTGAGAAGTGGCGATCCATTCCATGCGGCCATATTGGATATGCTCATGCCAGAGATGGATGGAGAGGAATTGGCCCTCAGGATAAAAGCGGACCCGGATCTCGAGGATATCCCCCTCATCATGCTGACCTCTTTGGGAAGGAGGGGCGATGCCAAGAGGCTCAAGGAAATAGGCTTCTCAGCATATCTGATGAAGCCCATCCGGCCTTCGCACCTAGAAGAATGCCTAGAGATGGTCATAGCCGGCAGGTCTCAACTGGATTCTTCCTCGAACCGGATCATAACGAGGCATACTATCCAAGAGGAGCGAAAGCTGAGGACTAGGATTCTCGTCGTGGAAGACAATACCACGAACCAGAAAGTGGCCCTGGGAATCTTGAAGAAACTCGGTTACGGGGCAGATGTGGCGAGCAATGGCCTCGAGGCCCTGGATGCCCTGAGGAAGACCCCATACGATATCGTGCTCATGGACTGCCAGATGCCCGAAATGGACGGGTTCGAGGCCACTTCCCGCATAAGGGATCCCAAAACTGGGGTCCTCAATCCAAAGGTCCCGATAGTGGCCATGACAGCTGGGGCTTCCAAAGAAGACAGAAAGCGCTGCCTCGATGCGGGAATGGATGACTATCTCTCCAAGCCCATAAGGCCGGAGGAATTGGCCCAAGTCATAAAGAGGTGGTGCAAGGATAAGGAAGAGCCTGTCCTTGTGAAGCCCGAAGACCGGGCTAGAGAAGATGAGACCCCCATTTTCGACAAGAAGGCGCTTCTCGAAAGACTGATGAATGACGAGGAGCTCTTGGCGCTGATCCTGGAGGAGTTTCTCCGAGAAGCTGATTGTCAGATGGAGCAATTGCGCCTTTGGGTCAAATCTTGGAAGCGCGAAGAAGCGAGGAGAGTGGCCCATACCCTGAAAGGGGCCTCTGGAAATGTGGGGGC
>JAPWUY010000374.1 GCA_028275295.1 Thermodesulfobacteriota bacterium
TGACAGTCCTCCATGAGGTGATCCTGAAGGGCAGGTTGGGAATAGATGTGGGGGACAGGGGGCACTCCCACCTCTTATTCTCCCATGACCTCCAAGAGGCCCTTCAACTGGCCGAGAAGGAAAAGGCGCAGCTCCTCTTCCTGATGAATCCAGTGCCAGTGGCAGCTTTCAAGGAAATAGCCACTTCAGGATACAAGATGCCCCAGAAGGCGACCTATTTCTACCCTAAGCTCCTCTCCGGCCTGGTGATCAGGACCATGGAGGAGGGGGACAGGGTGGTGTGGCCTGGCCCCTGAGTTGTCTCTTCCTGGATGGAGGGCAGTCTCTGGGCCTCGAGAGACAATGAGCTTCCACTAGGAGGGAGAAAGGCTCGTGGGAGAGCTTCTTCCTAGAGAGGATGAGACCCTGGATACCCTTTTTGGAGGAAGACTCAAGGTCCTTCAGAAGAGAAACGGCTTCAGGTTCGCCATGGACCCTGTGCTCCTCACTTACTTTGCAAAGCCCCTCAAGGGCCTGGTGCTGGACTTGGGAACCGGGTGCGGGATAATCCCCCTTATCCTCGCAGCCAGGGGAGATGTCGAGAAAGCAGTGGGAATGGACATTCAGGAAGAACTCATCCAGATGGCCCGGAGATCTGCCATCATAAACTCCCTGGAAGAGAAGGTCCAATTCCTCGCGGGAGATTTTAGAAGGATCGGCGAATTCTTCGGACCGCAATCCTTCAGCCATGTCCTCAGTAACCCACCTTATCACTCCGTATGCCACGGAAGGCCTAGTCCCAAAAGCCCGAAGGCCCTGGCCAGGCAGGATCTCCAAGGGGACCTGAGAGACGTCATCGGCGCGGCTCGCTACGTTCTTGGGACCAAGGGTAGGCTTTGGCTCACCTATTCTCCCGGGAGACTAGCTTTTCTAGTGGAAAGCCTCAAAAGCGGAGGCTTCGAGCCAAAGACCATGAGATTCGTCCACGGTCGAGAGGATCTTCCAGCAACCGTGGTCTTGGTGGAGGCTGTGAAAGGAGGGAAAGAGGGCCTCAAGGTCCTACCTCCTCTCATCCTTTACACTCGCGAGGGCGACTACACAGAAGAACTCCAGCTAGTCTACTCCATGCTCGGTGGAAGTTTCCCTCGGGAGAAAGGGGCCACATGAATAGCGAGGATCCTCCTCAAAATGGGCCTCAATTTCTCGTCAGGGATGGAAGAGATCTTGCCCTCGAGCTCCGATCTCTCTTTCTCGTCGAGATTCCAAGCTTCCACTGCCCTCAGGCCAGGCCTTTCCTGAATTGGAGCTGGTTTGCTCCCCCTCGTGGTGAATCTGATATCATCCAACTTGCTGGGTCCAAGAGTTTCGTTCACCCGCCTGAGGATCTCCACCTTGTGAAAATGAAGTTCCTGCATCCAGGTGGAACTCGAGACCTTCACGGTCAGGACCCTTTTTCTCAAAGAGCTTGGCCAACATCTCCTGGCTAGCTCCTCGCCCACAATCTCCTTCCATTTTCTGGCGAGAACATGGATTGGGGCCGAGCTCTCCAGGCCCTCTCGATGCATCAATCTGGCGAGGATATGAGAAAGTCTTTCCATCTCCGCAGTCCTCAGGTGCCTTCCCTTTACCGAGGGTCAAATGTAACCCAGTGCCTCGAGTGCCTCCTTCACTGATTCCATTCCTTCCTCCCAGGATCCTCCTGATGGAGACATGGTGAACCATCTCATGCACTCCGCCCTGAGCCACTCCACCACATCCGGATAGGATCCGGAAAGATCGTTTGTCCCCCCAGGGTCATTTCTCAGATCGTAAAGGCCAGCTACCTTCGGCCCACGCACCGACGCTTCATCACAAGGATCCACTCGGAGGACGAGCTTCCACTGGGATGTCCTCGCTGCAACGAACCCCTTGGGCCAATTCTCTAGATAAAGGATCCTTGCACGCAGCCTGCTTCCCCACAAGAGGTCTTCCTCATCCAGGGAAAGGCCCTGGATGCCAGAGGGTGGCTCCAGTCCCGTCAGTTTGCAAAGGGTTGGGAAAACATCGACTAAACCCACTGGATGGCATAACCTCTTCCCTCCCCAGGCCCAAGTCCCGGGGGCGACCATTATCAGGGGAACCCTCACCACATCCTCTTTGAGCTCGCCATCGTGAAGGGGCCTCCCATCCTCCCCCAGCTCTTCTCCATGATCCGCAAAGATGGCGAGCACGGTCCTCTCCGAGAAGCCCTTGTCCTCAAGAAATCTCTTGATCTCTCCCACACATTCGGTGTCGGCCCTGGAGACCTTCCCGTCATAGTACTGCCACCTGGGCGAGAACCTCGAGCGGTAATACTCGGGAAGGTCTAGGATTGGGAGGTGATGGGTATCTATGTAATGGAGCCAGACCAGAAATGGCTCCCTAGACTCTTCCATCCATTCAAAGGCCTTTGCCAAAGCTTGCTTCCAGTTTCTTCTCCACAGGACCTTTCCCCCTGAGGTCTCCATGGCCTCGAGCCACTTGTCATCGAATAGGTCGAATCCCCTGTGGAACCCGTGACCTCTACCCACCAGGCTGGTCCCTGGAAAGGCAGCGGTGGTCCATCCGTGGGCCGAAAACCACTCGGCCATGGTTACTACTTGGGGAGAAAGACGGTCATGGGGAGACCTCAACCCGTTCACTGGCGGATAACAACCAGTGAAGAGAGCCCCGTGGGCCACCCATGTATTGGGGCCGTGGGTCACGGCCTCCTCGAAGAGAAGTCCACAGGCAGCAAGCTGATCCAAGTGGGGCGTCTCCACCCCTCGATAACCGTAACAGCCCAGATGGTCCGGCCTGACGCAGTCCAAGGTGACGAGGACTATGTTTCTCACTGCGGTCCTGTTCCCCCTTTCGTTATCCAAAGATTTTAGGTCAAGGGATCCTCGGGGGGCAAGCTGTGGGAGCCCTCCAAAGAGGATCAAGGCCTCCTTGTCTGGACCCGGGATCATTGGGCATTTCTCCTCGACACCACTGCCATGGGAATGATATTTAAGATGCTTGCCAGGGAATGATTTACCAGAGAAAGGAGGAGACCATGGAACTCGGAATAGTGGGTCTCGGGAGAATGGGGATGAACATGGCGAGGAGGTTGCTCAAAGGGGGGCACCGGGTAGTCGCTTACAATAGGACCTGGGATAAGACGAGGGCCTTGGAAAGGGAGGGAGGGGTTGGGGTACGGAGCCTGGAAGAGTTGGCCCAGAGACTCGAACATCGAAGGGTCGTTTGGTTGATGCTTCCTGCAGGCTCAATTGTGGACGAATTTCTGGAGAAGCTCTCGGGCATCTTGGAACCAGG
>JAPWUY010000005.1 GCA_028275295.1 Thermodesulfobacteriota bacterium
AGTGTCATGGCAATGCCCATTAGGGTATCGGCTTCCATTATGTAATCGCTCACTGGAGCCACAAAGAGGATCTCGGCTCCCTTCACGTTGACAGGGAACTCTATGGGAAGCCCTGTCATCTCCTGCATCTCTTCATTGAGAAACTCTATTGTGTCGAGAAAAGCCCTCTCGGGGATGGCAGAGGTGTTCCGGGTCGGCCCCTTGAGCTGCGAGTCCACGCTCACCTTGAAGTTGTGAGGGACCATTCCAGCCTCGCTCAAGCAGAACCTTCCTATTCGGGTAATGAGGCTATTGTCCACTCCCATAGGGCACTCCAAGGCACAACGCCTGCACATGGTGCAACGGTAGAAGCTCTCGTACATCTCGTCCACGAGCTCCTCCGTCAGATCCTCCGCACCCACAAGCTTCCCCAGGAGCCTCCCCAGAAGGGTGTAGCGTCTCTTGTAAACCTTCCTCAAGAGGTCCGACCTTTTGGCCGGAAGCCAATGGGGATTCGATTGATCGTCGCAGGTTATGTGGCAGAGGGTCGCACAATTGTTGCATTTTGCACATGTGTCCAGATATAGCTTCAATGGAAACTTGTAAAGCTCGTGTTTGACCACCTTGTCCAGGCACTCGAGAAATGGCTTCACCCTTCCCTCTCTTGGCACGTGAGCCGCCCTGAAAAGCTGGTACTTGTCTATGGTCCTTCTGGGCTTTCCCTTTTTGTCCTCCTTGGCCTCGGCCGATTGATTCTTCTCGTTCATTTTCCGATCCCCTGGGCGCTCTTTTCTTTGGGCTCTTGGCCTCTTTCGGATTCTCAGCTTTTCATCCCCTCACTTCGTAGGGATTAAACCATCTGCTTTTGTGAAAGGCAAAATACTTGCTGGCCACGTGGAACATCTTGGAGAAAGGCAAGTAAGCGATGAAGAATTCGACCAGGAAAACGAACCAGATGAGAACTGGCTCGTCCGGGAGGACCGAAGGGGAAAACCCTGCTAAGGAGAAGACCCAACGCCTCATCTCCCCGCTAAGTCCCCTGCCGGTGAGGCTCCATCCCAGCCCTCCCATTGCTATGAATATGGCCAGATTGAAGAATTCCACAGGAGTGGAGATGGCTCTCACCTGGGGTATCCAGAGCCTCGCTACGAATAGATAGATGCTCGAGAAGAAAAGCCCTGCCGCAGCGAGCCTCGAAAGCCAAGGCGCGTTCACTCCCAGGAGGAGAAGAAGAAACCAGATGGCCGATGCAACAAGGCTCAGATGAAAGACATAGGAGCCAAGCCAGATGGCCCTGTTGTTCTTGAAGAGCATCTTGAAGCTTATCCACTCTCCCACTATGTAACTTGCCTCTCCCACAAGGCCTTCGGGAACCGGATAGAGTTTCCAGTTGAGCTTCTTGGGGGATGTGGCCCACACCCCTATCCTGTATCCTGCCCCTACCAAGAAAACCAAAATCGCCAAATAAGGGAAAACCTGGCTCACGATGGTCGCCATGGGATCCTCCTCTTTTTAGAGTTTAGCCTGGTTCCGCACGCTAGGCCACAGCTCATGCCTTTTTTCTTCTCCTCTTAAAATCTCTCATCTCCACGACCTTTTCCGAGGACTGACCCCTTGTCCTCCTCGAAACTTCCCTTGGGGGTTGCACCATCACTACTGGGCACGGGGACCTCTTGGCCAGAAAGGCCCTGAGGCTCATACCGATGGGCGTCATCTTGGCCTCTGCAACCGATGCTGCCAAAACCAAGACTTCCACATCCCTCCTTTTCACGAATCGCACCAGTTCCACCCCCTCCACGCCCACCAGCACATGAAAGGAGCTCGTGCCCACCCCTTCTACGGCTTGGCCATAGCGGGAGCGGAGCTCCTCCTCTGCGAGCCTTGCCACATCGGGGTTCAAACCCGCTGCCATGGCCGAATCGACGATCTCGGCATAGAACCTGTAAGGGGATGGAAGCACGTGGACAACGAATAAGTGAGAGGTGGGATTCCTCGATGCCAGGCCCAAAGCGAAAGGAAACGCCAGGTCCGCTCCTGGGCTGAGGTCCGTATAAAAGAGAATTTTCTCCCAGGCCACCTTGGCAACCTCTTTGTCGCCTGAGCTGAGCCCCATAGCGTGGCCAAGCTCAGGCGGCAATTATAGCAGATTTGCCCCATAGGTATCATCCCAATTTTCCGTGAGCGAAATCTCCCCTTAAACCCCATAGGGCATCTTTGCAGCCCGCTCGATCCCTTAGAGATCACAAGGGAGAGGTCCTTCTAGCCCTTGAGATCCTTCCGAGGCAGCGGGTTCCGGGGCATCCCAGGGAAGGAAGCCGGCCTTGGGGATGGGGATGGGCTCAGGCCGAGGCCTACGGGTCATTTTCTCGTGAGCAAGCGGGCGGAGTTTCCAAGAATGACGATATCGGGTAGGGATTGTGCCGCTGCCGCAACCACGAGGGGGAGGATTCCGAGGGCGGCTAGGGACAACCCCACCAAGTTGTATATCGCCGTGAATGCCAGGTTCATCTTCACAACCCGCATGGTGCGCCGCGAGGTGCGCAACACTTCTGGCACAAGATGCCAGTCTTCGCGCATGAGGGCGATGTGGGCGGCCTCCATGGCCACATCTGTCCCAGCTGCGGCCATGGCAATGCCCACATCAGCTTGGGCAAGGGCCGGGGCGTCATTGACGCCATCGCCCACCATGACGACAGTGTGTCCGCGGGCTTGGAACTCCTTCACCACCCGGATCTTGTCTTCAGGGAGAAGTTTAGCTCGGCAGAGAACGCCAAGTTCTTGGGCCAGGCGGGCGGCGGTTCTCTCGTTGTCGCCCGTGAGCAATTCCACGTGACGGATTCCCAGTGCACGCATCTCTTGGAGCGCGGCGGGGACCTCTGGCCTAAGGGTGTCCTCCAATGCGAGGATACCAGCCAACTGACCGTCAATCTCGAGAAATAGCAGGGTCTTTCCCTGCTCTTCGAGCTCGGCGGCCATGGGAAATCTTTGCGCTTCTGGAATCATGCGGCTGTTACCGATGCGAATGCGTTTTCCGCCAATCACACCACTCACGCCCAACCCAGGCACCGCTTCGAAGTATCTGGGCTCTAGCAAGGGGATATTCTCGCATCGAGCGAGGGCCCGGATGGCCTCTGCGAGGGGGTGTTCCGAATATCGTTCAGCGGATGCGGCCAGGGTGAGGATCTCCTTGCGCGAAAGGCCACATGAGGAAAAGACATCCGTCACTTGCGGCTGACCCAATGTGAGGGTCCCGGTCTTGTCCACGAGCAGCACGTCGGCCCGGGCGAGGAGTTCCAGATATCTGCCGCCCTTGATGAGCAATCCCCGCCTGGCGCTAGCCCCAATGGATGCCAAGATTGCGACGGGAGTTGCCAAGGCAAAGGAACAAGAACAGGCCACGACGAGAACGGCTGCTGTGGACAGAGGATTGCGCGTAATGAGAAAGGTCAGGCCGGCGATGGCCCCTACTATCGGCAGATACAGGGCACTGAAGCGATCGGCCACGCTGTGGAGATGGGCCCGGTGCGCTTCGGCCTCCTCCACCATCTTGATCACCCGTCCAAAGGTTGTGTCCTCTCCCACCTTCTCGGCGCGAATGCGAAGACTGCCCAGCTTGGCAATGGTCGCGGCATAGACCCGGCTTCCGGGGATGACCTCTGCGGGCATGGACTCGCCGGTGATGGGAGACTGGTCCACGGTGGCGTGTCCGGCGATGACCTGGCCGTCCACTGGAATCCTCTCTCCCGGCCGGACAATGACTATCTCACCCACACTGACCTCCCCTATGGGGACTTGGATTTCGACCCCTTGGCGTTCCACGCGAGCGGTCTGCGGGGCAAGGGATGTGAGCTCTCTCAGGGCGCGACGGGCAGAGTGGGCAGTGAAGCTCTCCACGTAATCGCCAATGCGCATGAACAGAACCACGAGGCCGGCAGTAGCCCACTGACCCACGGCTAGTGCGGCAATGACTCCCAGGGTCATTAGGGTATGGGAGGTGACCTTTCCTCTCACTGCGGCGCGAAGGACATCCATGAAAATGGGATAGCCCCCTGCGACAACGACCGTCAAACCCAGGAGGAAAGGGACGTGCTCATTGAGGATGTCCAAGAATCCAAGGATCTCCCCAAAGACGACCGCGTTCACGATGAGGCCGAATGTGCCGACAAGGAGGAGAGTCAGTCGGCGGTGGAAACCCTCCGCCGAGGCGAGAGCATCCTTTGGGGATTCCAAAGGCGAGACCTCATATCCCGCAGTGCGAATGGCAGCGCAGATCTCCGGTAGTCCAATCTTGTCAGGGTCGAACTCCACAATGGCTTTCTCGGCCCCGAGCAAGACCTGGGCTGACTGGACCCCGGGGAGCTTCTCGATAGCACCTCGAACGTGTCGGGCACACTCGGCACAGTCCATGCCAGAGATAGGGATCTCGACGGTTTGGGCTCTCCTCATCCCAGTGCGTCCCCCTCAGGGTAACCTTTGGTGTGAGAACTGAAAGTCAGGCCCATACTCTCTTTCCTCCTTCGAGAAACCCGCTGAGAGTCGAGGGGAAATGGGCATGTTCTCAGAGTGTACTATTGGGGATCCGTGACGGGAAAGATGGGGAAGAGGAATCTCTTGTCCCGGACCTCCCACTGGGGAGGAATCCTGGTCAGGGGAGGGGGAGCCAGTCCACCTCGGCCCCTGTTGCTATCTCGGGTCGAGACATTCGCCCCTCTCGCCTCAGAGGAGTCTTGCCTCTCTGAGCACAGGTCTTGGGTCGACCAAGTGTCTTCCGAGCCATCTCGTTGTCCTCGGGAGTTCCGCGGCCAAACCCAAAAGCTCGGTTATGTAGAGGACAGGGAGGGCGGGCTCCTTTCGGCCTCTCATCTCCAAGTTCACCTGGCACAGGGGGCAGAACACCACTATGCAGTTGGCCCCTGCCCTTCTCGCATGCTCCCTTATCCTGTCCACCAGGGAGGATACTAGGCCGGGCTTTGTTATGCCCAGATGCGCTCCGCAACACTGTCTCCCATATCCCCAGTGGGCCACCTCGCCTCCCAATGTCCGGAAGAGATTTTCGAGAAAGCTCTCGTAAGGCCCCACATCGAACCCCGTTATCCATTCTGGCCTGCTCAAAAGACACCCATAGTAAAGAGCGCCTTTTATGCCCTTGAGGGGCTTCTTGAGGAGGGATCTCATCTGTTCCGTGCCCACGTCCCTGAGCATTTCCAGGAAGAACTTGAGTCTCACGCTGCCTCCATAGGGCCTTCCCAGGGCCTTGGAGACTTGTTCCCCCTTCTCGGGGTCCGACTGCACTTGTCTGGCTGCCTCCCTCAACCTCACAAAGCAGCTCGGGCACATTACCAAAAGTTCCTTGAGGGATTGCTCCTCGGCTAGGAGCAGGTTCCTCATGGCCAGGTTCAATGCCCACCCATGATGGGTGGAATGAGCAGGAGAGGAGCCGCAACAATTCCAGTCCTCCAACTCAATGGCCTCGACTCCCAGTGGCCTCATGAGATCCCAGAAGCTTTCTCCCATCTCCTGAGCGCTGGAGTGCAAAGAGCAGCCAGGATAGTAGCCTACTTTCATCTGAGCCTCCTTGTGCCGTTCATTATCCTCTTGATCTGCTCCTCTCCCTTTATCCTGGATGGCAGCAGTTGAAGTCTTCCCTTGGCCATCATCTTGAATCCCACGGAGAAATCCTCGAAAAACTTGCCCGTCGAGAGCTTGTACTTGAGGACAAGACCCAGCTCGTAAACCCTTCCCCAGCGTCTCACCTCTCCCAAAAAGGCCCTGTGAAAGGCGAGTATCTCCGGCTCTGCAACCCTCACACCTGCCTCGAGGGCCATTTCCCTCAGGGTATCCATCATGGCGGGGATGTGGACCCGGTTAGGGCACTGGCTCAGACAGGAGAAGCACCCGACACAGACCCAGATGGCCTTGCTTCCCAGGACCTCCTCCCTCATCCCCCTCTGAACCATCCGGATGATCTGATTGGGGTTGTAATCCATTGCCTCCACTACAGGACAACCGCCCCCACAGCTCAGGCAATGATAGCAGCCCTCGAACCTCTGGCCACTCCTTCGAGAAACCTCCTCCAAGAACTCAGCTGCCATGCCCGCCTCCCTCTCTCCACAATTTCAATTCACCGCGGCAAGGCTCTCCCTCACCTTGCCCAAAAGCTCCTCCGGCACCACTGGTTTTTCCAGAAAAGCGAAGGGCCTTCTCAGTTTCAGGGAGGAGAAGAAACTCCTGAAATCCTCTATCATGTGGTCGTGGATTCCCGTGACCACGATTATGGGAATATGAGCGAGGCTCTCATCCCTGGATATTTTCTGAAAAAGCGTCACACCACTCTTTTTTGGCATGAGAAGATCGAGCAGGATCACATCGGGCCTCAGATCTCTTATCCTCTCCAGTGCCTCCTCGGGATCGTTGGCACAATGGGCTTCATATCCGTGATCCTCCAAGAGGGTTGCCAAGTATGTGGTCATACTAGGCTCATCGTCCACTATCATTATACGCTTCGCGCCGCCCATATCCACCTCCCCAGTCACCAAATGGAGCCTCATCCCGAGGAGAGGCCCGTTTGCTCGGGATACTTTTCTCCAAAGACCGGCTTGCGGGGAATCATGATCTCGAAGATCGTCCCCCCTCTGGGCGAACTCCTGTAGCGAAGATGACCTCCGTGTTCCCTCACGATCTTGTTGGTCACTATCAGGCCGAGACCTGTCCCCGCATTGCCCTTTGTCGTGACCATTTCCCGAAATAGTTTCTCTTTGATTTCCTCTGGCACGCCTGGACCATTGTCCTCCACCTGGAAGCACACCACCTCCTCGAGCTCGTGGACCCTGAGGAAGACCTTCCCAGGCCCCTGAGCCCCCAAGGAGGCGCAAGCATCTATGGCATTGGAGAGGAGATTGGCCAAGGCTGTGTGGAGCCCCTTGTGATCTCCCCTGAAGGTCAGGTTTCTCTCCCCCATGGTCTCCAATTGGAGCTCAATCCCCAAGTCTCCGGCCCTCTTTTGGAAGAGGGAGATGACCTCCAAGGCCAGGTTCACGGGGGATATGTCCTCGAGCTTTGGCCTTCCATGTCTCGAGACGAGGAGGATGTCCTGGAGGAGCCTTCTCGCCATCTCCACTCCCTCTTGGATCATGGAGAGGCCCTTTTCCGTGAGCTCAGGATCGTTCCTTCTCAAAGCTGACCTGACCACATATGCACCGCCATCCAATCCTCCCAATATGTTCTTTATGGAATGAGCCGTTATGGCCACCGCTTGCCCGAGAGTCGCGAGCTCCCTCTGGAGGGTCTTCACGGGTGTAATCTCAGTGGACATCTCCATCACAGCGTAGGTTGTGCCCCAGTTGTCCTTTATGGGAGCTGTGTAAACAACAACCTCCATGGGCTCTCCTGACCTTCTCCTCACTGTCTCCTCGCTGAAGTGTATCTGGCCATCGACAAAGGTCCTCTCCACCGGGCAGGGATCGCATTTCTTGTCCCTTCCTTTGTAAACCTCGTAGCATTTCCTGCCAATGGCTCTTCCGAACTCCTTCTGGAAGAGACCGTTTGTTTTTATTATGCGGAAATCCCGATCCTGGACCGATATGTAGCAGGGAACCCCTTCGAAGAGGGCCTTGTACTCCCTCTGGCTCAGCTCCAGCTGGCTCTGTCTCCTCTTAAAAAGGGTGACATCGGTCGATATCTCGAGAAAGCAGCGCCCTCGGGCGAAGCCCCAAGGAAGAGGGATCAATTGGGAAAGCACCTGTATCTTCCCTGTCTGGGGGTTCTCTATGGACTGCTCCCAGCAAAAAGATTTGCCCGTAGAAGCAACCATGTCCAAAGGACATTCCCCACAGGGCTCCTCCCTCAACCAGTGCACCTCGAAGCATCTCATGCCCGGGACCAGTCCCATATCCCTTTTCATGGCCTGATTGGCCCAGAGGACCGTCCTCTCCCCTGAGACCACACACGCGTAAGAGGGAAGTAAATTCAGAAGGGACAGTCCTCCTCTGGCCTCCTCCGAGACATTGGCAATTTCCCCCCTTTCCTCTGGCTCCGGGGCCTCCTTTTTTTTAGGGCTCACAGGCGTCCAGAACATCCCCAGGCACCTTCAACTTTTTTGAGGGCCACGTCCCAGCACTTTTTCCACGGTCTCAAGGAGGGCCTCTGGCGCCACAGGCTTTTCCAAGAAAGCTTCTGGGCCTCTTATGGATCTCTCGTAGATGAATTTCCTGAAGTCTATCATGGGATACTGTTCCTGGGTGAAGCCAGTTATGATCACTATGGGAATTGCCCCGAGGCGATCGTGTTTCCGGAGGTCCCTGTAGAGCTTTATCCCTGTCTTCTCGGGCATGAGAAGATCCAGTGTGATGAGGTCGGGGCTCTCCTTTAGGGCCTTCTCCCATGCCTCCTCTGCACTTTGTGAGCAAAATGTCATGTACCCATGATCCTGGAGTATGGTGCTCAGGTAAGTGAGCATTGCTGGCTCGTCATCCACTATGAGGATCTTCTTGGTCATTTCCCCTCCTCGGGCCTCCTCCCCCCTCACTCCATTACCAAGGCATCGGCCACAAGCTCGCAGAGGAGTTTCACCTCCACACCCAATTTGTAATGGCGATTTATCTCCGCGAGCTGGTCCACGCAATTGTGGCAGGAAGTGGCCACTATCTTTGCCCCGGTCTCGGCGATCTCCTCGGCTTTGACCTTTGCTGCCTCGAGCCTTCTTTTGGCGAACTCGGTCATGGTCAGGGCACCACCTCCACCACCGCAACAGTAGGAATACTGCCTGTTGTGCCTGAGCTCCACGAAGTCCTCCACAGCAGCCCTCAGGACTATCCTGGGCTCCTCCAAGATGCCCCCGCTTTTTGCTGCGTTGCACGGGTCATGATATGTGACCCTGTGGGGGTTCTTGGAGGGATCAAGCTTTATCCGGCCTTCCTGGATATACTGGGCGAGGAGCTCCTGGAACCCTATGACCTTGAATTTGGGCTGCCTGCCAAGCCAATTGGCGGCCTCCCACCTAATGGACCGGTAGCCGTGACCACACTCCGCCGCGAGGAGGTACTCGCAGCCCAATCTCTCCACATCCTCTGCCTGCCACTGGGCTATCTTCCTCGCGTTGGCCACATCCCCAGTGAAAAGGCAGTAGTTGGTCGCGTCCCAAAACTTGGTGGATATGGTGTAGCTCTCCTTGGCCGCGTGCAAGATCTTGGCCTCCGCCTGGATGGTCAGGGGATAG
This sequence comes from Thermodesulfobacteriota bacterium, assembly GCA_028275295.1. Lineage (GTDB taxonomy): Bacteria > Desulfobacterota > Desulfocorpusculales > Desulfocorpusculum > Desulfocorpusculum > JAPWUY01. The sequence continues at coordinate 9,194 of JAPWUY010000005.1, forward strand.
TACTTGGGCTCCCTTGGGTTCATGGTGAGAAAATATTTGGCGCCCTTCTCATTCAGAGGGATGCGGAAGGTGGGATCTTCCAATTCCGCCTGTAGCTCCTCCTCTATCCACTGGATGGTCTCTATGAGCTCCTCCTCGGTTATGCCCATATTGTTCCCTGTCTGGAGATGCACATCTATTGTCGCCTTGAGGCCCTCTGGGAGCCTGTTCATGGCTGCCATCATGTATCTGGCCGTGGACATTATGGAGGCGTAATCCACCCCCATGGGGCAGTTGAAGGAGCATCTCCTGCAGACAGTGCATGCTCCGAAAATGAGATCGTACATCTTCTCCGCCAGCTCCACATCGAGGTCCCTTCCTCCCACCCAGCGAGGGAAGATCCTCCCCAGCCAGTCGTATCTTTTCTTGTATACCTTTCGCAGGAGATCGGCTTTGTAGGCCGGGGCGAACTCGGGGTTTTTGGTCGAGGCATAGTAGTGGCAGGCCTCAGTGCAAAGCCCACAGTGAACACAGGCTGCCAAAGAAGAGGCGAGGAGCCTGTTCATCCTCTGATCCAAGATCTCGAGCATCTTGGGGATGTCTTGGGGTTCGAAGGCCGGCTTTGGGCCCTCTTTGGGAGCCACCTCTGGCTTTGGAGCGATGCTCGCCTGGGAAATCTCCATGTCCTTGGCTACCGCCATCTTATCCTGCATCTTGTCTTCCTCCTCTTCTCACTCGCTGATTTGTTCCCCTCCCTCGGATTTGGAAAAAGTCCATCCAAAAGCAGGGCTCAGGGGATCATTTGCTCAACGGAACGCCCTCGAAGGTCTCGCTATGACTCCCCTGCCTCCGAAATTGACTCCGTAATACCATCTGGCAAAGGGATACGTTATGTAATGGGAAATCTTGCTAAAGGGCACATAGACGAGGAAGAAAGTCGTGAGGATGAAGAACACCCACATTGCGGTCCTTTCCCCTGTGCCCAGAGCCCAAATGCCGGAGAGGAAGAAAATGTCGAGAAGGGCTAAGGAGAAATAATCGTCAGGGGAGCTTATGAGGCGTATCTCGGGCTTGGTGATCCTCCTCAGGAGCCTCCTCACCCCAACTACAAATCCCACTGCCATGGCCACAACCACCACTTTGGAGAAGGGATCTCCCGGCTCCATTACTCCGAAAGGAATGAGGAAAGTGGAAAGGATGGTCAGGGCCACAGCCAAGTGGAAGAGAGCGAACTCGAGATAAAAGTACCAGTGGGTCCTCGTGCTCTCCATTGCCCAAGGCATGAATATATTGGCCAAGGAGACCACAGCCCCTTTAGCCGGATCCCCCTTGAGATGGGCTTTGTCGCGCACTGTTGGCTTCTTGAGAAACCAGATCACTTTGGCCAGATACACTAGACCCATGAAGCTCAGGGCCATGTACTGAACCTCCTCCATCAAGAACCTCAATCCTCCATCCTCCATCATGTCCCAGTACCTCCTCTTGGTCTTTTCAAGGACGACTCTCCATCCTGGCCAAATACGCCTTGTCCAGCTCCAGCTGAGGATGTTCCAAGAGCTCGTCCAATCTCACTACCTCCCTGAGATGAACCCTGCACTCCTCGAATTGCCCGAGCTTCTCGAGGCACATGGCCAGATTGAGCCTCAAGAGCCTCTGGGTCCCGAGCTCCCCATCGTCGCACGCTAGCTTCAATCCCTTCTGGTAATTCTCCACAGCCCTGTCCAGTCTTCCCCAGGCCTCGTAAAGCCTGCCAAGGTTATTGAGGGCTATGGCGCACCCATTGGAGTATCCTATCTCCTGGGCTATTCTCATGCTCTGCCTGAAGAACTGCATGGCATGGTCGAACTTCCCCCAGCTCTGATAGACCATGCCTATGTTGTTGAGGGATATGCACTCCCATTTCTTGTCACCGAGCTCCCTGGCCTTGACAAGTCCGTTCCAGAACTGCTCCAAGGACCTATCGTAGCGCTGTTCCTGGTGGAGTCTGTGGCCCAACTGATTAAGGGCCGCTATCTCCCTTCGGGGATCGTCTCGTATTTCTTGGGATCTCCTGGCCATGTGCGCGCTCCCTCGGGCTCCTGACTCGTCTTTGCCTGGTAACAGCAATTTTTGTGCCCGAGAAAGATCTCGCGTGATATCAAAAGGTTAGAAGGAGGAAAGGGGGATACACGCTAAAGAAGTTGCAGATTGCAACCTCCCCGAGGGTCCCATCCTCGAAGCAGGATCGCGGGGTTGTGTTGGCGTTACTCAAGGAGGTCTTTGGGGGCACCTCTCCAGATGAAAAACGACCCTACAAGGCACCCGGGACGGGGGCTCGGCTTCCCCGGGAATATCCGGCCTGCCCAGGGCCTGAGCGCCCGAAGACGTATGCTTTCGGGAATGAAGGGGGCAAGTTGCAACCTGTTCGCTACATGGCCTATGTGACACAGAGGTGTTGCATTTGTCTCCGAAGATGATGCGATTTGCATCAATAATGTTGCAAGGTCTGCTCCAGGCCCCTCAGCTTCCTCCATAAGGTGGTCCTGTGAATCCCGAGTTCTCTAGCTGCCTTGATCTTGTTGCCTCCGTGTTTTCTCAGCACCTGCAGGATGGTGGATATCTCCACCTCCTTCATGCGCATCTCCTTTGCCTGCTCCAGTTCCTTTTCCAGCCCCAATAGGTAAGATGGAAGGTGGTGCGGTTGAATATGACCCTCCTTGCACATGATGAGGGCGTGCTCCACTATGTTCTCCAGCTCTCGGACATTTCCCGGGAAATCGTATCTCTGGAGTATGGCCATGGCCTCGGGCGAGATATCCTGGACCGGTTTAGAGGTCTTGGCGCTGAAGCGCCTGATAAAGTGCCTCACCAGGAGAGGTATGTCTTCGGGTCTCTCCCTCAAGGGGGGAAGTTGGAACTTGACCACGTTGATGCGATAGTATAGATCGCTTCTGAACCTCCCTGTTTTCACCATGTCTTCGAGGTTCCTGTTGGTTGCGGAGATAATCCTCACATCCACTCTGACGGGCTCCGTGGAACCTAGGGGGATGAACTCTCCATCTTGGAGGACTCTCAAGAGCTTCACTTGGAGGGAAGGACTCAGGTCCCCAATTTCATCCAGAAAGAGGGTCCCCCTGTGGGCGAGCTGGAACATCCCGGGTTTGTCCCTTCTCGCGTCAGTGAAGGCTCCCCTCACGTAACCGAAAAGTTCAGATTCCAGAAGGCTCTCAGGAAGGGCCCCGCAATTCAGGGCGACCCATGGCCCCTTTTGCCTGAGGCTCAACTTGTGGATTGCCATTGCGAAAAGCTCCTTGCCTGTTCCGCTTTCTCCCTGAATGAGCACAGAGGCATCGCTCCTGCTGACCTCAGGCAATATCTCGAGGAGCTGCAGGATCCTCCTGTTCCGGCTTATTATCCCCTGAAACGAGTACTCCTCCGCCACAGGTGGCCTCTTCGTGGGCATGTCCCTTATGGTGATTATTCCCCCTGAAAATTCCTCCTGTTGGTTGGTTATGGCCGAGAAACGGATGAGAACCGGGACACTCTGGCCGTCCGGGGTGGTGACCGAGGCCTCGTAATCCACAAGTGTCCCCCCTCCTTCCTTGAGCCTCGCAACCGGGCATCCCGCACCGCAGTTGGCAAGCCTCAGAACCTCCCTGCATGTCCTTCCAAGGGCTTCCTTTCTGGAATGGAGGGTGATCTCCTCGGCCCTTCTGTTGAAGTAGACTATCCGAAAACGGCCATCTATTATGATGACCCCCTCGCCCAACTGTTCCAGAATCTCCTCACCATTCAACGACTTCCAGCTCCAGCTCGTGCGTTCCCCGTATCTCATGGCGAGACCCCTTTTGACAGCGAGCCCGAAGCTCGCGATTCGGGTGATCCCAGAGCATTCTGTTTCGAGATCATCCTACCAAAAGACTAGGTAGAATCTCAAGCCTCCTGATTCCTGTCATCTGCTGGGGATTTCTCCAGCCATGAAGAAGGCCTTCCCAAAAGGTTCCCTCCCATTTGGGCCCTCGCCTTGGGACTCTGGCCTGAGAAGGGTGTTATGTGGTATTAAAGAGCGAGGGGATAGCCATGGGGTTTTCCTGCGGCATCATAGGGCTTCCCAATGTGGGAAAGTCCACCATCTTCAATGCCCTCACAGCGGCAGGTGCAGCAGCGTCCAATTACCCCTTCTGCACCATAGAGCCCAATGTAGGTGTGGTCCCAGTCCCAGATGAGAGGCTTTGGAATCTGGCCAAACTTTTGGGCAAGGAGAACGTCGTTCCCACCACTTTGGAGTTCAGGGACATTGCTGGACTTGTAGAGGGAGCTCACGAGGGGAAAGGCAGGGGGAACCAGTTCCTCGATGACATCCGAAATGCGGATGTCCTTGCTCACGTGGTCAGGTGTTTTCGAGATCCGGACGTTGTCCACGTGGATGGGGTCTTGAATCCCACAAGAGAGATAGATGTTGTGGAGGCGGAACTCGTCTTCTCGGACTTGGAGCTTTTGGAAAGGAGGATCTCCAAGCTCAAGAAGATGGCCAAATTCCAGGAGCGCTCACTCCAGCAGGAGCTTTCCATCGCGGAAGAGCTCATGGAAGCCCTGGAGGAGGGAAGACCCTTGAGGAGCCTCCCCCTAGGGGAAAGGCACAAGAGGCTCGCTACGTCCTTGGGTCTTCTCACTGTCAAGCCCCTCTTCTATGTGGCCAATGCGGGCGAGGAGGAGTTGCAGGGGAAAGGGGAGCTTGTGGAAAAGGTGAGAGAGAAAGCGGAGAAGGACTCAGCTCCCTGCGTCGTGATATGCGGGAAACTGGAGGCGGAGCTCCTTGACCTCTCACAGGAAGAGAGGGCTGAGTTCCTCAATGAGTACGGATTGGAATCCTCGGGGCTCGAGAGGGTCGTTCTAGTGGGATACAGGCTCCTCGACCTCATTACCTTCTATACCATAGTGGGCCGGGAGCTTAGGGCCTGGACAGTGAAGGCCGGGACTTTGGCTCCCAAAGCAGCGGGAAAGATCCATTCGGACATGGAAAGGGGATTTGTCAAGGCGGAGGTCATCCCTTACGATTCCTTCGTGCAAGCGGGATCCCTCGCCAAGGCCAGGGATCAGGGATTGGTGAGACTCGAGGGAAGGGACTATGTGATCCAGGATGGAGACATAGTGACATTCAGGTTCACCTCATGATCACAGCTTCAGAGCGGTTCACGAGGCCCAGGGCCAAAAAATTCCCCGCCTCAATGAGCGCATCCTCATCTTGAAGGGTCCTTGGATTTCTCCCTGAGGGAGCAAGAGGCCTTTGGGGGGAGAGGTCATTCCCTCGAGGTCAAAAGGCCGCCTC
>JAPWUY010000376.1 GCA_028275295.1 Thermodesulfobacteriota bacterium
GCGTTGTCATTCTACGGGGTTCTCCAAAACTCCTATTCCCTCTATTCGCACCTGGAATCTATCCCCTCTTTTCATGGGGCCTATTCCCGATGGGGTTCCTGTGGCTATGACATCTCCTGGAAGGAGGGTCATGATGTGGGATACGAATGAAATGAGCTTGGGCACGTGGAAAACGAGGTTGCTGGTCCTCGAGCTTTGCCTCACTTCTCCATTTAGAAGTCCCTCTATCTTCAGGTCCCAGGGCTCGAGTCCCTCGACTATCCACGGCCCCAGAGGACAGAATGTGTCGAAGCTCTTGGAGCGCGTCCACTGGCCATCCTTTGCCTGAAGATCCCTCGCGGTTACATCATTGAGGCAGGTGTAACCCCAAACATAATTCAAGGCCTCGGCTTCCTCTACCTTGTATGCCCTTTTTCCAATGACGACTGCCAGCTCCGCTTCATAATCCACCCTCTCGGAGGAATCGGGTAGCTTTATGGCCTCCTTGGGGCCTATCACCGATGTGGAGGGTTTTATGAAAAGGACTGGCTCCTCTGGGACAGGATGGCCTGTCTCCTGGGCATGATCCCTGTAATTCAGGCCCACGGCCACAACCTTTGTTGGCTCGCAAGGGGCAAGGAGCTTCACCCTCGAGGTTGGGATGGTCTCATGGAGCTCTTCCCAAAGCCCGTCCCCTTTGGGCCTCACCACTTTCACTCCCTCCTCTTCCCACAGACCAAAGAGAATTTTCCCGTCTGTCTCGAATCTCACGAATCTTCTCATTTCCTCATCTCCCTCAACCCCAGTACATCTCGCATATCGTAAAGGCCGGGAGGCTTGTCCACGACCCACAGGGCAGCCCTGACCGCCCCCATTGCGAAGTTGTCCCGGCTGTGGGCCCTATGAACGATCTCTATCCTCTCTCCGACCCCAGCGAACAGGACCGTATGCTCCCCCACTATATCCCCTGCCCTCAGGCTCTGGATCCCGATCTCCCCCATCTTCCTCGGACCCACTTGCCCCCTCCGGGCGAATACCGCGACCTCTTCTAGCCTCTTACCAGTGGATGATGCCAGGACCTCTGCCATCTTGAGGGCTGTCCCGCTAGGAGCATCCACCTTGTGCTTGTGGTGAACCTCCAGCACCTCCATGTCATAGTCCTCTCCCAGGACTTTCGATGCCACTTCCAGAAGGACAAGGACCACGTTCACCCCAACGCTCATATTGGGGGAGAGCACACACCTCGTCGAGGGCGCCCTCTCCTGGATTTCCATGATCTGCTCTCTATTGAACCCGGTTGTTCCTATCACAATGGCCTTCTTGAGCTCCACGGCTTTTCTCAAGTGGGTCAGGGAAGCCTCGGGATTGGTGAAGTCTATGAGGACATCGCTCTTCTCCATGACCCCTTGGAGATCCGCCGATACCTTCACTCCCACCTCTCCCCTTCCCAGAACCAATCCCACATCCTTGCCCATGGCCCCATGCCCGGGTATCTCCAGGGCTCCGGCGAGGACCAGATAGGGGTTATCCAGGACCGCACTGACTATCCTCTGGCCCATCCTCCCCATTGCACCTGCCACTGAGGCCTTCACCTTCCTGTGTTCCATACATTCCTCCCAGGGCTCATTCCAGGAGCGCCTCCTCCCAGGCAATTCCCTCGTATATTATCCGGGCGTCACCTTCGAGGGTGACGTTCTCGTACCTCCCTTCACCGAGAAATTGGAAGTCTATCTTTAGCTCCCCTCCCCTTGTCTTCACTGTCACCGGAGGTCTGACCATGGACCTCATGTGGCCTGCTATGGCTGATGCGACAGCTCCTGTCCCGCAAGCCAGGGTCTCTCCCTCAACCCCCCTTTCGTATGTGCGCATGGCCAAGGCTTGGCTCCCAACCATTTGCACGAAGTCCACATTGGTCCCCTTTGGATAGAAGGCCTCGTGATACCTTATCTTTCTTCCCAGGTCCTCTACCCTGATTTCCTCCAAATCCTCAACGAAGACCACAGCATGGGGGACACCAGTGTTGAGAAACGCCATCTCAACTGCCCCTTCCTCCAGGATCACGGTTATCTCGGGCCTCATCTCCTTGGGCTCTGTCATCCAAATCTTGGCTCCCCTGGGGGTCAGCTGTGCCTCCACTACCCCTGAGATGGTCTCGAATCTCATCCTCTCCTTGGCCACCAACCCCTTGACCACGGCGAATCTAGCCGCACACCTTGCAGCATTGCCGCACATCTCAGCTTCTGAACCATCGGAGTTGAAGAACCTCCAGGCGAAATCATTGTCAGGATCCTCTGGCGGCAGGAGAAGGACAAAGCCATCCGCTCCCACAGAAAGCCTCCTCCGGCAGAGAAGCCTCGCCATCTTGGGAAGATCCCAGGAGTTCCAGGGGACGTCCCTGTGGTCCAAGAAGATGAAGTCATTGCCGCAACCGCTCATCTTCGTGAATTTGAACCCTGCTTCCATAGCTGCCCTTCCCTCAAAGTAGCCAATCCGGGATGACTTCCGGAGCAATTAAGTCCTCGTAAGTCTCTCGCTTCCGGATCACCCAGAAATCCGATCCCTTGACTAGAACCTCCGCGGCCCTGGGCCTGGAATTGTAGTTGGATGACATGCTGAATCCGTATGCGCCAGCACTCATCACAGCCAAAAGGTCACCCCTCTTGAAGGGTGGCATCCTCCTGTCCCTTGCCAAAAAATCCGTGGACTCACATATGGGACCCACAAGATCAGCCGTTATCTCCTCCTGGAACATCAGGGTCTCGTCCACTGGATTTATCCTGTGATAGGAACCGTAGAGGCTCGGCCTCGCTAGATCATTCATTCCAGCATCGACGATCACGAAGTTCTTGGTCGCCCCTCTCTTGGTGTAGAGGACCCGAGTGAGAAGAATCCCCGCATTTCCCACAAGCACCCTTCCTGGCTCGAGGACTAAGGTGCAGCCTAGATCCTTGGTCAATTCCTTCACCCCTTGGGCATATTGGATGGGATGAGGAGGGGTTTCCTCATGATATGTTATGCCGAGACCACCACCCAGATCCAGGTAACAGATATCCATGCCCTGGGAGCGAAGCGCGAGGACCAGTTCCCTGAGTCTCTCCAAGGCATCCAAAAACGGCTCCAGTCTCGTGATTTGCGAGCCAATGTGACAGTCAACGCCCACTACCTCGACATGATCCATGGAGAAGGCCCTTCTATAGTCCTCGAGGGCCTTCTCCATCTCGATGCCAAATTTGTTCTTCTTGAGCCCTGTGGATATGTAGGGATGGGTCT
>JAPWUY010000377.1 GCA_028275295.1 Thermodesulfobacteriota bacterium
ACGCAAGCCGGGGCATTCCATTTCCACCCCTTGATGAGGCAAGAGGCCGGTTGGCCTACCGGGCATATGCCTCGGTCAAGCCCGCGCCTTCCTTAACGGGCGTGCGGAGCCCGCCCCTCCGTGGGGGGGGGCGGAGCTGGGCATGGGTCCCCTAGCGGGGTAGGGGGCGTTGACGATCCGAATGGTGGTTGTGGCGGAGGGACGCGCTCCGCGCGTCCGCGAAGACCGGCCTGACGCGAGCCGAGGCATAACATAATCATAGGGGGCAAAGGAACGCGTGGTGGCCTAATGGGGCGATCCCCCGGTGGAGGCAAGGCTCCGCTAGCGGGCGTGCGGAGCCCGCCCCTCCCCGGACTGGCCGAGCGCGAGGTAAGTCGCCTAGCGGGGAAAGTCCGGAGATGACGCGAGGGGTGGTTTTGTCGGAGGGACGCGGTCTCCGCGTCCGCGAATACTGGCCGGACGCAAGCCGGGGCATTCCATTTCCACCCCTTGATGAGGCAAGAGGCCGGTTGGCCTACCGGGCATATGCCTCGGTCAAGCCCGCGCCTTCCTTAACGGGCGTGCGGAGCCCGCCCCTCCAGAAGGCGTCCACCCCATATAACGAGCCTTACGGGGCAAGCTGCGCCATGACGGAGGGGTCCGTTTTTCGGGGGAGGCACTCTGTGCGTCCGTATTTAGGAACCCAACTTGGGCTGGGGAATGCCGTTCCTCGCAAAGGAGACGCCGAGGGCCCTTGGCCTACCCGGGACATGCCTGGGACGAGCCTAAGCCAAAGCACCTTCTTGCCTCAAAGGGCCTCGTGGCATATCGGCCCCCGATCAGGCGTCTTGGAGCTCTAGGCCATAGATGCCATCCAGGCAAACCTTGCAATAGACGAGCTGACCTTCTGGTTTTGCACCGCATCGAGGGCACGGATGAAGGTCGGGGTCCGAGCACGCCGCCCTCTCGCCACAATCTTCGCAATGCCAATACCCTTCTGAATATATCCACCTGTGTTCCTTGCATCTCGGCATCGGGGATTCACTCCTCTCCCAGGTAGACCTTCCTCACCATCTCGTTTTCCGCCAGGTTCTCGGCCGAGTCCATCAAGACCACCGTCCCTGTCTGGAGAACATACCCCCTCTTCGCTACTTCCAGCGCCATTCTGGCATTCTGTTCCACAAGGAGTATGGTGGTGCCATCGGCATTGAGTCTCACGATTGTCTCGAATATCCCCTCCACAAGAACTGGCGCCAGGCCCATGGATGGTTCATCCAGGAGAAGCACCTTGGGTTCGCCCATGAGGGCCCTTCCGATCGCGAGCATCTGCTGCTCTCCCCCGCTCAATGTCCCCGCCACTTGCCTTCTTCTCTCCTTAAGCCTCGGAAAAAGCTCGAATACTCGCTCCAGGTTCTCTTTCTTGCTCTTGGAGTCCTTCTTCAGAAAGGCCCCCATTTCGAGATTTTCCATGACCGTCAATTGGCTGAAGATCCTTCTTCCTTCTGGCACCTGGATGACTCCCTTTGCCACTATCTCATGGGGAGGAAGCTCGGTGAGCTCCTCTCCCTCGAATCTCACGCTTCCGGTCCTGGGTCTCACAAGGCCGCTTATCGTTTTGAGGAGAGTGCTCTTTCCGGCTCCGTTCGCTCCAATTATAGTGACTATCTCACCTTTCTCCAGGTCAATGGAAACGTCCTTCAGGGCATGAATGTGGCCGTAATAGGAGTTTATTTCCCTCACCACCAAAGTCTTGGTCACTCGGTCCTCTCCACGCCTATCTCGAGCTTAGAAGATTCAAGCAACCCCTGCCCTCTTCCTTCCCAGATATGCCTCTATGACCCGCGGGTCCTTCTGGATCTGGCTCGGAGGGCCCTCGGCTATCTTCTGTCCGTAGTCGAGGACAGTCACAATCTCGGATATCCCCATCACCACCTTCATCTGATGCTCGATGAGAAGGATTGTTATTCCCAGCTGATCCCTCAAGTTCCTTATGAAGTCCGTCATCTCTTGGGTTTCCTTTGGGTTCATGCCGGCTGTGGGCTCATCGAGAAGGAGAAGTCTGGGTTTCGTTGCCAAGGCCCTTGCCACTTCGAGGCGCCTCTGTTCTCCATAAGGGAGGTTTTTGGCGAGGACGTCTCCCTTTCCCCCGAGCTGCACGAATTTGAGAAGCCTTTTGGCCTCCTCCACTGCCTGCCTCTCCTCCTTCTTGATAGAGGGAAGCCCAAGCACTATGGCGAAAAATCCCGCCTTCAAATGACAGTGGAAACCCACCAACACGTTTTCCAACGCGGTGAGGTTGGGGAAAAGCCTTATATTCTGGTAAGTCCTTGCTACCCCCAACTGAACTATCCTGTCCGGCAACAACCCAACGAGGGAGTGACCATCGAGGACAATGGAGCCCGCTTCGGGCTTGTAGAATCCCGTGATGCAATTGAATAGGGTAGTCTTGCCGGCCCCGTTGGGGCCGATGACGCTGTGGATGCTCTCCTTTTTCACCTCGAGATCCAGGTCCTGGAGAGCCACCAAGCCCCCAAATCTCTTGGTCACCTTCCTGCACTCAAGGAGCTTCATGCCCTCGCTCCTCGGAAAACCTCATTTCATGGGTTGCGGAATCGAAATGGAGCTCCCTTTTTCTCACGGCTTCGGGCCAGAGCCCCTCTGGTTTGAGGAGCATCATGGCGACCAGAGCAGCCCCATACACCAGAAGCCTATATTCTGCAAACTCCCTGAGGAGCTCCGGAAGTCCCACCAGAGCAGCTGCCCCCACTATTACCCCGGGGATGCTCCCCATCCCACCCACTATTATCAGACAGAGGATGTTTATGGAGATCATGACATTGAAGCTATGGGGATACACCGAGCCCAGCTTTGTCGCGAAGATCGCCCCGCTCAGGGCCGAGAAAGCCGCCCCAGTTGCGAAGGCCAGAAGCTTCATGGCCACGAGATTGATCCCCATTGCCTGGGCCACATCTTCATCCTCCCTGATCGCCATCCAGGCCCTACCGATGCGGCTGTCCCTGAGGCGCCAGGAGATCACCCCGACCAGGGCGCATCCTGCCAGGATGAGGTAGTAGAGCTCCTGAGGAGTTGCGAACTCGAAGCCCCCAATACTTGCCTTGGGGATCTTTCCGATACCCTGAGCCCCGCCCAGCCAGGGTCTCAGAAAGTCGGAGAGCACGAGGATCCTTATTATCTCGCCGAAACCCAAGGTGGCTATGGCAAGATAGTCTCCCCTCATCTTCAAGACTGGTATCCCGAGGAGAACTCC
>JAPWUY010000007.1 GCA_028275295.1 Thermodesulfobacteriota bacterium
GGTAAAAGGGTACGCCAATGAGAACATTCTCATGGAAGAGGATCCCCATTAGGTGAAGGAGAAGGAGATGAGATGGGAACACCTTTTCTCGCCTTTTGAACTCAAAGGCCTGAGGCTCAAGAATCGGATAGTCATGCCCCCCATGGGGGTATTCCTAGTCGAAGCTGACGGCTCTGTGACCGAAAGAACCCTCGCCTACTACAGGAGGAGGGCCCAAGGGGGGGCGGGAATGATAATGGTTGAAGCCTGCGGTGTGGCCCCCGAGGGAATAGTCTCCCACCATCAGATGCGCATCTACGATGACCGTTTCATACCCGGCCTTGCCCGGATAGCCGAGGCAATAAAGGCCGAAGGTGCCAGGGCCGGTGTCCAGATACATCATGCTGGACGACAGACGAGCTACAAGGTAATAGGTAGGCCCCCTCTCGCACCTTCGCCCCTTCCTTGTCCCACCATCAAGGGAGAGGTGGAGCCTTTGGACGAGGAGGGCATCGAGAGGATCATCCGCCTCTTCGGGGATGCTGCTCAAAGGGCTTTGGAGGCTGGCTTCGAGCTGATAGAGATCCACGGCGCCCACGGCTATCTCATAAATCAGTTCCTCTCGGGGTTCTCCAATATAAGGACTGACCAATATGGCGGAGACACATCGAGGAGAGCCAGGTTCGCTGTGGAGGTGGTTCGAGAGGTGAGGAGAAGGGTGGGCCCTCAATTTCCCATCTCCTTCAAGATAAGCGCTCAGGAGTTCGTCCCCGGGGGCCTCACCGTGGAGGAGAGCATAGAGATAGTGCGAATCCTGAAGGAGGCGGGAATAGACGCAGTCCAGGTCTCTGCTGGGAACGATGTGAGACCCGAGTGGATCTCCCAGCCAATGCTCATGCCCAGGGGATGCCTCGTGGAGTCGGCCTGGAGGATAAAGCAGGCCGTGGACATCCCTGTCATGTGCGTGGGGAGGATAAATGGACCTGTGCTAGCAGAGGAGATCCTGAGAGAAGGGAAAGCGGATCTCGTGTGCATGGGCAGGGCCCTCCTTGCGGACCCTGATCTTCCGAGAAAGGCGATGGAGGGAAGGCTCGAGGAGATAAGGCGCTGTGTTGCCTGCAACACCTGCATAAACTCCATCTTCAAGAAGGGGAGGGTGGAGTGCCTGGTGAACCCGGAGCTGGGTCGTGAAAAGGAGATGGTGACGAGAAGAGCCCCCAAGAAGCGAAAGGTTGTGGTTGTAGGAGGTGGGCCAGCAGGGTGCGAGGCTGCCTGGGTGGCAGCAAGCAGAGGCCATGACGTGTTCCTCTACGAGGCAGCAGAGGAAATAGGCGGCCAGATACGCCTCGGAGCCATTCCAACCCACAAGAAAGAGCTCCTGAACATCATTCGCTTTCACAAAAGACAGCTGGAGCTGAGTGGTGTCCAATGTTTCATGGGGAGGCCAGTGGGGCCGGAGGAGATAGCGGAAATGGGTCCCGAGGTGGTGATATTGGCCACTGGCGCAAAACCCGTGGAACTGCCATTTCTCAACAGGAAAATGAAGGGAGTCTACACCTTCCAGGAGGCCCTGGAAAGGCCCGAGAGCATCCCCGAGAATGTTGTGGTGGCAGGAGGCGGAGCCATAGGTTGCGAGGTGGCATTGCATTTGGCCGAATGGGGCCGGAGGGTGAGCATTGTGGAGATGACCGAGTTCATCGGAAGACAATACGAGGCCATGACAAGAAAGCTCATCCTCGAGAAGCTCAAGAGCAATGGCGTTGAGATGATGACCAAATGCCGCATCATAGGTTACGCGGACAACAGCCTGAGATGCCTTCTGGGAGAGGATGAGGAACTCCTCAGTATAGAGGCCGAGGGTGTGGTTTTGGCAGTGGGGACTTGTCCCAAGGATGAGCTCTTCGGGCCTCTGAGCTCCATGGGTATGGAAGTGCACAGGATTGGGGACTGTGTGGAGCCAAGGAGCATAAAGGAGGCGATCCTCGAAGGGGCCCGACTAGCCAGGGCCATATGAGGGACTCATCCCCTGGGACCGATATAGGTCTCCCGGCCCCTGGCCAAAGCGAGCCAGCTCAACCTTGCTCCAATGACCAGTATGACGGCGAGCCCGATGATCTCGGGCAGTGCCAGATGAGGCTCAGACAAGATGCGCCTCAGGTTTCCTCCCAGGAGCTCCCAGAGAGAGATATTGGGGTCTGTCCCTGGATCCCACTTGAAGCCGAGAAGGGGGAAGAGGAGGGTGTGGGGAGATCTCCACATGGAATCCAAGAGGAGATGGCCGGGACAGGCAAGAGAAAAGATGAGAAGATCCGGAAGGAATCGCCACACAATGGCGCAGACAAGGGCTGAGAAGGCAAGGGTGTGGCCCATCCACCTCGTGGTATCGAGCTCGGGGACGACCCAGAGGGCCAGGGGCTTGTCAACGATGTCGGGAAGGAGGGAGAAGAAGGCGAGGAGCACATACGCGCCAGGCCCCTTGGGGAAGGACTCCCCCCCTCTGGAAGACCCCCAGAGATGGTACCCCAAGAAACTCAACCCCACATGGCCAAACACGAACAAGGTCCACTCCCCTAGGAACTGCGGCCCGGTGCATCCTTTGGGATTTCTCCCGCGGGCTCTGAAACCGAGATCCCTCACAACTCCCCATTATTTTGGGCTATCCAGTCTCGATTGTCCACGATCTCTCAGTGAAGGAGGGCTCGCGGCAACTGGGAGGGTAGAGCTCGGCAAATGAAAAGGGGAGGGCAAAGAAGGAGGGAATTTCTCGCCCAGATCGCCAGATTTGCCATCCTTGGAGTGGCAACGGCATCCTTGCCGAAGTCCTCCTATGGGTCCTCAGCTCCCCATCAGAGGAGACCTTTCCCCGGAGAGCTGGAGCCCTGGGTGGGCAAGGCCTTCGAGTACAGGGCCGGTTGTCCTCTCCTAGAGGATTTCGCATGGGGTCAGATCAGGATTCACAGGGCTGGCTCACCAGAAAAACTTTTCGTTGTGATGGAGACCAGGCTCGAGGGCATAGCTGGGGTCGTATCCCTCCAGAGGACCGATACTCTGGCCTCCCTTGTGATGTGGGCGAGCTCCCAGGGCAGGTTCGTTCCCATATGGCATGCTGACCAAGTCGCCAGATACGGCTCCTGGAAGAGAAAGGTCCTGGTCTTCGAAGATGGGGGGATGTCCTGCACCGAATGGCGTCTGAGCCAAGAGGGTGCGAGGAGCAGGAGAGTTTTCGGGCAAGGTAGGCCTCTCGACGATCCCCTTTCGGCGTTCCTCAACTGGCGAGCGGGAGCATATGGTCCGTTGAGGCCAGGCGAGACCATGGTCATAGACAACCTGGCAAGGAGGGAACCCCTTCTCATAAGGCTCCAGATCCTTCCCGAGGAGGAGACGCGCAAGAGGAGGCCCCAGGATCGCTCGGAGTGGACCTTCCTCATGAGGGCGCAGGTGGACAGGGAGGTGGCCGAAAGCCTCAAGGGAACCCTGGAGGGATGGCTGGACAGTCAATGGGTGGTCCTTTTCGCCAGGGCAACCAATGTGAGGATAGTGGGAGAGGCCTGGGCTCGCCTCACAGGGAAAGGGGATCTGAGGGAGCCAAATCTCCCTGCTCCTCCAGAACCTCCCCTCTCCATAGGTAGATGGAGGGCATGAGACGAGCTCCTCTGGAGACGGAATTTGCGATCATTTGCCCTTCCTGCCCTTGGATCTCCTCTCCAGCTCTGTCTTGAGACCTTCCACCTCTGCCCCGAGCTCCGCTGCTTTTTGGAGATGACCCCGCGCCTCCTCCAACCTCCCCTCGAGGATCAGGGCCTGAGCAATTGCCCTGTGAAGGTCTCCAGAATCTCCTCTTATCCTGAGGGCCTCGCGAAACTCGAGGATCGTCAAGCCCAGGAGGCCCTGGGCTGCATAGGCCAACCCCAGGTTGAAATGGGCCTCCCATAGATCCCCGTTCAATGCTATGGCAGCCTTGAGCTCATCTATGGCCTCATCCAGGAGCTCCATTGCCCAAGGGGGCAATTCTCTTCGCCCGGGGCCTGATCCTTGAAGGGCCCTCATGGCCTTTCTCCTCAAGGCCTCGCCCAAGTTGGCGTGGGCCTCTGGTAGCCCATTGTCCAAAACTATTGCCCTGCGATAGGCCTGGATCTCTCCCTCTTCGTCTCCCATCTCGCCGAGGACAAGTCCCCTTTCCAGGTGAAATTGAGGACTTTCCTCCATCGCCTCATATCTGGAAGCGTCCTCCTTGCTCAAGACCCTGAAAATGAACCATCCCCCTTCCCCTGGGATTGGCTCGCTTGTCTTTCCAGTCTCCACTGCCCCAAGCTTTTCCCTGAAAGGAGGAAGGAGCTTTCCCAACTCCACATCGCCCAGGTACCCTTTTTTCCCCTTCAGCCCCTCTGGGGCGAGCTCCGAAGCGAGCTCATCGAAGCCCTTCCCTTCCCTCAGAGAGCCAACCACCCCCTGGGCCTCTTCCTTCGTGTCCACGTGTATCACCTGGAGAAGGACATTTGTTTGCTGGGCCTGGCCACAATCACAGGGCAGGAGTCCCCAAAAACCCAGGACCCATGCCAAGGCCAGGGATACGAGGGCCTTTCTCATTTCCTCTCGAATTCGCCCAGGTACGCCCTTTTTGCCTTGGATTGCACGGGCTCCAATCTCCTTCGACTCAATTCCCATCTGGCAAGCAAGGACATGAGGTGTGGGGGAAGAAGGCCCCATTTCACCAGTCTCAATCCCCACCATGACGTCCTCCTTATGGGGTACCAGGCTAGCTTTCTGAACCCCCAATTCTCGAGAGCCTCCGGCACTTGCTGGATTCCCATGTATCGCCTCAAAGGCGTATTGTCCGTCTCTATGAGAAGGACTCTCCCCCTGGGCCTGAGACATCTTCTCCACTCGGAGATGGCTCCCTCCAAGGGGCCCCTGTCCAAGAGGCTCCTCACAACCCCAACAGCCAGGACTAGATCCACTGACTCGGCCTTTATGGGGAGAACCCCACCCTGGTACAGGACAAGGGACATTCCCTCTGGGGGCAAAATCTTCCTCGCAGAATCCAGGAACCCCTTATCCACATCCACTCCCACAACTCGAAACCCTTGGATGGCGAGCTTCCTTGCAAGCCAACCATCTCCGCATCCGTAGTCCACAACGATCCCCTTTTGCGAGAGATCCAACCGCTCCCATATGGCTAGCTCCTCCACGAGCCTCCTGTAGAGGCTTCTACGGGATCTTTTTCCCATACTTGGCCTCCTCGGCCTGAGAGTTTATCATGTCCCGAGTAGGGAGGGCGAGGGGCCATGACTCTCAGAAAAAGGATGGCGGCGCTTCTCGAGAAGGGCGATCTTTCCCTCAAGGATCTGAGCAGGGAATTGGGTGTGAGAGAGAAGGAGCTTCTGGATCATCTGGAGCATGTGGCCAGATCGGCCAAGGGGAAAAACTCCCTCGAGATCACGCCTGCAATGTGCTTGAAGTGCGGATTTGTCTTCAGAAAAAGAGAGAGGCTCGCTTCTCCCAGCAGATGCCCCAAATGTCGATCCGAGAGAATCGCACCGCCGAGGTTTCGGCTCAGGGAAGAATGAAAGGCCTCAAATGCGCTCCGCCTCTATGTTTGTCCTCTCCAGATCCCCTACGACAACGCACACCCACGAGCCGGGGTCGAGGTGCTCTCTTGCGGTCTCCATCACTGATTCCACTGTGGCCTTCGCCACAGTGGATGTGAACCGAAAAGGATACTCTAGCCCTAGCCCATAGAATTCCCACAGGGCCAAGTTTGTGGCAAAGGATCCCATGGAGTCGATCTTCATGGGGAAGCTTCCCATGAGAAACCCCTTGGCCTCATCCAATTCCCTCGAAGTCACAGGCTCCACCCTTATCCTCTCTGCCTCCTCTTGGCAGATGGCCATCGCCTCTCTCACGTTGGAGTTCTCGGTCTGAAAACCGCAGACAAATATCCCGCCTCGCAAAAGGGCCTCGAGTCTGCTGAAAGCCGAATAGGCCATGCCCTTTTTGCTGCGAATCCTGTCCATCAAGCGAGAGCCGAACCCCCCTCCTCCCAGGATGTAGTTCATGACCAGGAAATGGAAAAGGTCCGGGTGCTTTGCACCTATGCTCCTCTGGCCCATGAGAACCGTGGCCTGAGGAATCTTGCGATCCGAGGCGATGATCCTCCCTCTCGATGGAAGATCTTCTCCCCGGGACTCCCCCTCGCTGGGGGGACCACCCCAGCCCTCCATTGCCTCTCGGAGCATTTCCCGCCATTTCTCCGGTTTCACATCCCCACATGCCGTCCAGATAGAGGGGCCCTGGCACAGCTTTCTCCTGTAATGATCCACCACGTCTTCCACCTCAAGGCTCTGGACGGACTCTTCCAGGCCCTTGGGATCGTGGCCATAGCCCCCCTTACCCCATAAGGCCTCCAGAAATGCGGCCCTGGCAATACCTCCTGGCCTGTCCTTTTGTGAAGCGATCTGTCCCAAGAGCCTCCTCTTCCTCTTCAGGAATTCCTCCTCTGGGAAGGCCGGCTCCCTCAGGATCTCCACTAGGAGATCAAGTGCCTCGGATAGGTCCTCGCTTAGGACCGTCATCCCCACCATGGTGTAGTCGAAATTGGCATCTATGTGAAACCTGCCCCCTAGAGAGTCTATGTTCCTGTGGATCTCCTCTGCGCCTCTCTTTCTCGTCCCCTGCTGGAGAAGCTGGGCTGTGAGGAAGTTGAGGCCCTCCTTTCCCGGCGGGTCGTCCCAGGACCCTGATGGCAAAAGAACCCTCATGGCCACTATTGGCAGTTCCTCTTGGGGACTCGTGAGGGAGAGATAGTTCGCTCCCTCCATCCTCTCCACGGGCGGAAGCTTCCAGCCTGGGTCCACTTGAGCCCTCCTCCTCATGGGGATCCCTGGGGGACAAGCCATCCCACAGAACAATTTTCCCGAGAGAGGTACCTGAGGGCCACCTCCCTTACCTTTTCCCAGCTCACCTCCTCCATGAGGGAAAGGTAATCACCCAGCTTCCACCACCCAGCGCACAGATCCCATTGGGCTATGATCATGGCCTGGGTCATCAAGGAATCCAGGGAGAGGAGAAGGGATCTTCTCAGGGTCTCCTTGGCCCTCTTCACGTCCTCCTGGATCTGGGAGTGTTGGAGGCCCTCCACCTCCTGCCAGATGGTATGCTCCACCCGCTCCAGGGGATGGCCTGGAATGACCCTGGCCGCTATCGTGAAGAGCCCAGGGTCAAAGGACAAGAGGGGGTTCTCGCATCCCACGTCCACTGCCAGGGCCTCCTGTTGAACGAGTCTCCTGTAAAGGCGAGAGCTCTTCCCCCCGGCGAGGACGCAAGCCAAGACTTCCAGAGCCATTGCGTCCTCGTGGCCCACTTGGGGCACGTGAAAGCCCATGGCAACCATCCCAACCTCTGCCTTCCTCCTGATGACTGTCCTTCGCTCCCCCCTCTGGGTTGGTTCCCTCACCTCAACTCGAGGGGGGGTCTTTCCTGGAGCCAGGGAACCGAAGCGGGATTCCAGAAGCTCGAACCACTCGCCAGGTTCCATATCCGCAATCCCAAGAAATAGTAGGTTCGATGGCACATAGTGCTTCCTCAGGTGATCCTCGACGTCCTCCAAGGTCAGGGCCTCGAGATCCTCCATCCACCCAATGATGGGCCACCTGTAAGGATGGCTTGTGAAGGCTATGGCCTCGAGCTCCTCGAGTAAGTGGGCCTCGGGTTGAGTCTCTGTTCTCAGGCGTCTTTCTTCCATGACAACCGACTTCTCTATCTCAAAATCTTGGGGGGTGAGTCTCAAGGCTGTCATCCTCTCCAGCTCCAGGTCCATGGCAACGGGGATCTTCTCCTTGGCCATGACCACGTAATAGGCCGTGAAGTCCTTGGTGGTGAATGCATTTGTCTGGCCACCATGGGCCTGGATTATCCGGGAGAACTCCTCCGGAGCCATCTTTTCCGTTCCCTTGAACATCATGTGCTCGAGGAGGTGGGACAGGCCGCTTTTTCCCATTGGCTCGTTTCGGGACCCCACCTTGTACCAGACCTGGAAGGTCGCCAGGGGCGAGCCCCTTCTCCTTCGGAAAAGGGATCTGGAGCCATTGGAGAGCCTGGCCTCCTGGATCGAGGAGAGAAAGGGGGAGAGCTCCACACCCGCCTCCCGTCTCAAAATCTCTCTTTGTGGACGAACTCCGCGATCTCCCTCCTTTTGGGAGCAGCCGAGGGCTCAGAGGGATACCCTATGGGGATCATCGCCACCACCTCGTAACCATCCGGGACCTCCAGAAGCTGCTTCACCTTGTCATGATCGAAAAGCCCCACTATAACCGTTCCCAATCCCAAGCTGTGAGCCATGAGGCAGAGGTTCTGGGCGGCAAGCCCTAGGTCGAACATGAACCAGTCTCCGAACTTGGTCGTCACCTGTCCTTTGTAATATCCGGAGCTCTTGAGCTTGGCACAAAGGACGAGCACCACGGGCGCTTCGACCATGGCCTTGGAGGCCGGATTTCCCTTGCCAAGGGTCTCCTGCAAAGCGACCTTCCTCTGGGGATCTCTCACTACTATGAGCTCCCAGCACTGGGTGTTGGCCCAGGACGGCGCCCACTGAACAGCCCTGAAAACCTTCTCCAAGACCTCATCGGGAATCTCCCTTGCCTGGAACCTCCTTATGCTCCGCCTGCTCATCATCAATTCCAGTAAGTCCATGGAGACCTCCTTTCCCAAGATGTATAATTTGGAAGTCATTCTGAGGGCAACCCTTGCCCTCTGTCAACGGCCTCGGGGCAGGGCCGAAAATCCATGCGAGAAGGAATCGAGGGGTGGATCCCATAATCTTGGCCTCCTCATCGGAGAGAAGAAGAGAGCTTCTCGCCCTCGTGGGAATACCCCATGAGGTGGTCCCTAGCCGGATCAGGGAGGGAGAAGTGGAGGCATGGAGGGAAGAGGAGCTCGCGGTGAAGCTCGCCCTTTTCAAGGCGAGGGATGTGGCCGTGAGATATCCGGACAGGTGGGTTCTGGGGGCGGATACAGAGGTCTGGCTCGAGGGAAGGCCCCTCGGCAAACCCCGCGATCCCCTGGAAGCCATGGGCATGCTCGAGATGCTGCAGGGCCGAGTTCACGAGGTGGTGACGGGAGTGAGCTTGGTGAGATTGTCCAAGGATGTCGAGAAGACCATATTTGTGAGGACAAGGGTGGAGATGAGGAGCCTTTCCCGCAGGGAGATGGAGTGGTATGTGTCGACGGGCGAACCCCTGGGGAAGGCAGGAGGATATGCCATACAGGGAAAGGGTTGCGTCTTGATAAAGGCCATCGAGGGCTCCTACACCAATGTCGTCGGGTTACCCATGGCAGAGGTGGTGGAACTCCTCCGAGAGGCTGGAGCCTGGAGCATATGAGATGTGTTGGCGCTGCTGCCCAATGGCGTGAGCTTGGATGAAGGAGCGGAGTGGCCATGATAAGGGAAAACCTCGAGAGAGTTAGGGAGAGGATAGAGGCGGCCTGCCAGAGGTGCGGCAGGGATCCCTCCCAGGTGAAGCTTGTGGCCGTGACCAAGACCGTGGATGTGGAGAGGATAAGGGAGGCCATTCTCTCTGGACAGAAGTGCTTCGGAGAGAATTACGTGCAGGAGGCCCTGCCCAAGATAAATGCCCTGGGTCCTGGGCTAGAATGGCACTTCATCGGCCACTTGCAGACCAATAAAGTCAAACATGCAGTGGGCGCCTTTCACATGATCCAAACCCTGGACAGGATCCCCCTCGCAAGGGAGCTCGAGAAAAGATGCCAGGGAAGGGAGCCCATGCCGGTTCTCATCCAGGTCAATGTGGCAAAGGAGCCGACCAAGTTCGGCATCCCCAAAGAGCAATTGAGGGGCTTCCTGGAAGAACTTGTGGAGATACGAGGCATAGTCATCAAGGGACTCATGACCATTCCGCCCCTTTGCGAGGACCCGGAGGATGCAAGGCCCTATTTTTCCGCCTTGAGGGAGCTGAGAGACCAAATGGCGCCTTTTCTCTCGCCACCTCACTCCCTGGACGAGCTCTCCATGGGAATGACCTCTGACATGGAAGTGGCAATAGAGGAAGGGGCCACGATGGTCAGAGTAGGCACGGCCATATTCGGCCCTAGACCTTCCCACAAGCCCCAATGATGGGGCAAGGCCTTGGGACTTTGGGGAGGCGAGATTGAGAGGCGCATGGGGAGTCCCTTGATGTGGATGGGGTTTGTCCCCGAATCTCCCCGAGAGGGCCTCATATTGTCCCATTGGCCGAAGCAACGGGAGCTAGAAATGGCCTCAACGGAGTTCTGAGCTCAGCTCCCTTCCCCTGCGGGTTGCCTCCTCGATGGCCTGGAGCACCAAGCCCCTGAACCCTCCCTTTTCCAAGGCGAAAAGACCAGCGAGGGTAGTTCCCCCTGGAGAGCACACCCTCTCCTTGAGGACAGCTGGATGTTCCTGGGACTCCTTGAGCATGCGAGCAGCCCCCATGAGGGTGCTCTTCACCAATATCCTCGCCACATTCCACGGCAATCCCATTCTAGCTGCCCCCTCCATCAGGGCCTCGGCGAAGAGAAACACATAGGCTGGTCCGCTTCCACTCACAGCGGTGACAGCATCCATGTGTTTCTCCTCCACTTCCACCACCTCTCCAACGGCCCCAAAGACCCTCGAGGCCCTCTCCATGTCTTGGGCAGTTGCTTTGGTCCCCTTTGCCAGGGCGGTGCATCCGGAGGCCAAAAGGCAGGCTGCATTGGGCATAGCCCTAACGACCCTCACCCCCTGGGGGAGCCTCGCCTCGAGAAATCCTGTGGGGACCCCCGCTGCTATGCTGACGAGGAGGTGATGGGGCCCCATGGCAGGGGCTAGATCTTCCAGGGCAGAGGCGACCTCTCCGGGTTTTACAGCGAGTACGAGGAAGGACGCCATTGCCGGAAGCTCCCTCGTTGGAGACACCTTGAATGGACCCACATCTCGCTCCAGGGCCTCGAGGGCCTCCTCTTTGAGATCGGAGACCGCGATCTTCCCAGGATCCATCCTCCCTCGGCTCACAAGACCTCTGATGAGGGCTGATCCCATTGCTCCTGCACCCACAAAACCTATCTCGGCAACACCCTTCATGATCCCCCCTTGAAGGCACATCGATTCCAGGCCCCAATCTCCCTCAAGCTAGCATGATAGCCTTCCTCCTCGTGCTCTGCAAATCCATCCGCGCCTTGGCCGCTCTAGCCCCTGTGGGAAGGGGCGTGGGATCTGCTATCATCTCCAGGGGACCATCCTTTTTGGCAAAGGAAGGGTTGAGCCGAAATGCTCACCGGATGCCAGATTTCAGAGATCTCTTCCCTCGCGTGGGTTCCAGAGCACTTGGTGGAGTATGTAGTGGCTGTCACGGGAAAGGAGCCTCACCTCATCGGGGAGTACTTGTGTTACTCTGGTCCTTCAGAGGTTGTGGTCGTGGGATATCCCATCAGGGGCCACTTCCAAAGGGAGAGCCTGGGAAGCTGCATCCAGAAGGTGAGAGAGGCCTTCCCCAGAAGGAGGATAGTCCTCCTGGCCCCTGAACTTCCTCCCGTAAAGGGTCTCAGACCCAGGGGGAGGGAGGATTTTTACTTCAAACTCGAGCTTCGAGATCTCAGGCCCAAGGCCAAGGTTCGAAACATGTTGAAGAGGGCATCGAGAGAGATTGAGGTGCTACTTACGAGGGAGATCTCTCGAGAGCACATGAGGCTACTGGAAGAATTCCTCGATTCCAAGGCCCTTGGTCCCCAAGCCGAGGAAGTGATCAGGGGAATACCCAAGTATGTCTCTCAGGTGGACTCTTCCATACTCCTCAGTGCATGGAGCCGGGAGAGGAAGCTTGTGGCCTTCACCGTTGGCCATCTCGCAGGGGGACCTTGGGGTTTCTACATGTTCAACATAACAAGCCCCTCCATCAGGGTGCCGGGGGCGTGTGATCTTCTCCTTTACAGGCTCATCTCAGAGGCAAGGGAGAGGGGCAAGAGGTTCCTCAATCTCGGTCTGGGAATAAGCAAGGGAGTGAGCTTCTTCAAGGAGAAATGGGGGGCATGGCCCTTTGTGCCTTACAAGGAGGCGGAGTACGAGGAGGGGGGTATCGTGAGAGGGATCCATGCCGCATTGAGGTCTTTGAGGCCATCTTGATGCCATATCCGGAAAAAGGGGGTCAGTGGCCGAAGAGACTCGGATTCTCGGCTTTGGGAGGGATATCCTGGAGCCCATTGGGCCTCGAGCCCCCAGAGGCCGGATCTTCTGGAAGGTGATCCGGGCCAAAAGCGAGATGCTGACTCAAGGTGAAAGGACCTGGATAAAGGAGCGAGCCTGGGTTCCCGAGCATGTGGTTCCCCTGATGGAGACCATCTCGGGGGGAGAAGCTCACCTGAGAGGGGGATTTCTCCTGTTCCATGGGCCGGGATGGGTCATCTTCGTGGGATATCCTCTGGCCCCAGCCCAGGAAAGGGGAGATCTCTGCCAGATGATCCTGGATGTGGAGTCGAGCTTCAGGCCTTATAGGATGTGGTTTGTGGGAGAGGAGATCCCCTCCATCCTGGAGAAGAGATGTTCCGAGAGGGGCTCTGACCGTCACTTTCGTCTGGACCTAGAGGGAATTGGCCAGAGCTGGGAGCCCGCAGGTAGACTGGGAAGGAGCATCTCCAAGGTGAGAGAAAACTTGAGGGTGGAAGTTGGGGGAGGTTTCGCACCGGCCCACAGGGAGCTCATGGCGGACTTTTTCGGAAGGGCCCATCTCCCACCCAGGGTGAAGAGGCTCTATGAGGAGGTGGAGGACTATCTCTCCTCTTCCACAACGGGGATCCTCCTTAGCGCCTGGCACGACAAAATGGGGCTCGCCTCTTTCTCGGTCCTCGAGACGTGGCCGGAGAGGTTCTCAGTTTATCTCCTGGGATGCACATCGAGGGAGAGGTGGGCCTCTCACTCTTCGGACCTTCTCATGGCCGAGATGATTCGCCTTTCGGCCAAGATGGGAAAGGAGTTCATGCATCTTGGGCTCGGTGTAAACCAGGGAATAAGGAGATTCAAGGAGAAATGGGGAGGATACCCTTGGATCCCATATGAAGAGTGCGGCTGGAGGAGAAGGGGCTCGGCAATGGAGAGATTGGGATGGGCATTGTGGGGAAAATTCTGAGGGTGAGGGATCTCTTGACAGAGGAGAGGCCACTGAGAATGGTCTGGCGAGTGCAGAGAGGGGGGGCTGTATCGCATCTTGTGGGAACAGTTCACTTCTTCCCCTACAAGTTCAGGAGAGCCCTCAAGAGGCTCATGGAGAGTTCCCGGGTCGTCTTGGTCGAAGGGCCCCTGGATATTGGGGATTTGAGGGAGGTGGCCAGAAGGGGCCAGGAACCCGCTAAGGGAGAACTTGCGGGCTTGCTCCAAGCCCACGATGTGGAGAGGCTCAGGGCTGCTGTCAAGTCCCCAGGATGGGCCAGAAAGGAGGTCCTATGGCTCCTCCCCTCGGGGAGCTCCAAGCAGGATGTGGTGGAATACGCAATAGAGAGGATGAGGCCGTGGATGGCCTTCTTCACCCTCTGGGTATCTCACCTGGAGGGGAAGGGTTGGATCTACCAGATGGACAAGGATGGCTACGATCTGGCCAAGAAGATGGGACTGGAGCTCGTGTGCCTGGAGAGCCTGGAGGAACAGATCCAGACCTTGGAGAGCATACCCCTGGAGCGGATAAGGGACTTTCTCAAGGCCGCTGACAGATGGTCCAAATACAGCGATCATTATGCCAGGCTCTACCTTCAGGGGAGATTGGAAGAGCTCTTGGAACTTTCGGCTTCCTTCCCCAGCCGCTGCGAACAGGTGATAGACAGGAGGGACAGGGTGCTATACCATCGAATGGGGAAGTACTTGGCAGAGGGGGGAGCTCTGGCCATGGTGGGAACGCCCCATACGAGGGCCATCCTCAAGTGGCTTGAAGAGGACGGATTTTCCCTGAAGCAAATCGAGGTCTCTTAACCTGAGGGCCTTGGGCCACTGACCCAAGGATCGGGGTGTGTAAAAGGGAAAAAGGTGGTGGATCGGGAGTGGATGGTTCGGCAGCTACCGGGGAAGCTGAGGAAAAAGGAGGAACGAGGGTGAGGCTTTTGGAGAAGAGGCCCCTCTCCAATGGTCTTGTGCTGGAGTTCTGGGATGAGTCTCGCAGAGTTGCGGGCGACAGGTGGTATGTTGCACTGAGGGCCATAGTGGGGATTCCCCTAGGGGTGGAGCT
>JAPWUY010000379.1 GCA_028275295.1 Thermodesulfobacteriota bacterium
ATTCGATTATCTTTTGCTTGTTTACGGGAAGGGCTCCACCCTCATGGGTTGCTAGAAAGCGCGTTCCGACCCACACACCAACGCATCCCATGGCTAGCGCTGCCGCAACCCCCCTTCCGTCTCCTATGCCCCCTGCCGCGAGAACAGGAACTGGATATGCTGCATCTATGGCCTGGGGAAGCAAGGCCATGGTACCGATTCTGCCAGTATGTCCACCTCCCTCATATCCTTGAGCCACGATCAGGTCCACCCCCGATTCCGCCATCCTTCTCGCATTTTTGGCATTTCCCGTTATGCCCAGGACCTTCATCCCCCTCGCATGGGCCTCCGGGACCATGAAACCCGGGTTGCCTAGCCCTGCACAGAAAAGGGGCACTTTCTCCTCGAGACAGACTTGGATGGCTTCCTTGGGCCGCATGGTGGTCGTATTCATCCTCACCATGATGTCCACATCCGGAAGACCGAGCTCCTGTTTCACCTTCTTTATCCATTCCTGATGGGGCTTGGGTATTCCCTGGAGAAGGACACTCAGGGGGATCTGTTCCGGTCCCCTCTGACCCAGACCTCCCCCGATGTCCAGGTATTTCGGAAGCAAGAGATCCACGCCAAATGGCTTATCCGTCAGCTTCTTGATCTCCCTTATGGCATCCCTCAGTTCATCCACAGTGAAGCCACTGCCCCCGAGGACGCCCAACCCCCCAGCCTCGGATACAGCCACAACCAGCTCTACCGGCGCCCCGGTCCTCTCTCCTATGAGGGTGGGCCCCATCCCAGCACTCAGGATGGGGTATTCTATTCCCAACATGTCACAGAGCTTTGTCCTGAGGACCCTTCTTCCCATCTTCTCCCCCCGTCAAAACCGCCGTCATCCTCTCAATAGTCCTTATAGAAGGTCTCACCCTTGGATGCCATCTCCTGGAGCAATGGACAAGGAGTGAAGCGAGCCCCGTGCTCCTTGTGGAGCTTCAGCAGGTGCTCGTACACGTTCTTTATGCCCCATTTGTCAGCATATCTGAGGATACCCCCTCTGTACGGCGGAAAACCGGTCCCGTAGATCATGGCCAGGTCCATGTCCTGGGGCCTGTCGCAGATGCCCTCTTGGATCATGTACGCCGCCTCGTTTATAGCTCGAGCCAGCATCCTGTCTATGATCTCCTGATGGGTCATCTCCTTGGGTTTTATTCCGTTGGCCTTGAGGTATTCCTCTATCACCTGCCTCACCTTTGGGTTGGGAACGGGCTTTTCCCCGCTATAGTCGTACCAGCCAGCGCCAGTCTTTCTGCCGTAGCATCCCGTCTTGTAAACGAGCTCATAGATGGGGGACATCTTCCATCTCTCGCCGAAGGAGCGCTCGAAGTTCTTCCCAACGTGATATCCTATGTCTATGCCTGTGAGATCGCTCAGAGTGGCCGGCCCCATTGGCATGCCGAACTCCACTACCGCCTCCTCTATTTTGGCCGGATCCACTCCCTCCCCAACCATAAAGGTCGACTCGCCCATGAGGGCTGAAAGTTGTCTCGATACGTAGAATCCAGGCCCATCGTTCACGACTATGGGCACCTTCTTTATCGCTCTGCAGAAAGCTACGGAAGTGGAGAGGGTCTTGTCCCATGTCTTCTTCCCGCAAATGATCTCGAGGAGCTGCATCCTCTCGGCAGGATTGAAGAAGTGGAGCCCTATCAATCGGCCCTGGTCCTCCAGGACAGAGGCCATCTCGGTTATGGGGAGGGCAGAGGTGTTCGTGGCAAATACGACATCGGGCCGACATACGCTCTCCAACTTTTTCCAAAGATCCTGCTTTATTTTCATGTCCTCCACTACTGCCTCTATAACCAGATCCACGTCCTTGAGATCTTCGAGAGAAGTCGTGCTCATGAGGTGCTCGTCCATCAGGCTGTCCAGGTCAGCTTGGGTCATCTTCCCCTTTTTTATCGGATACTCGAAGGTCTTCCTGATGGAAGAAAGGGCCTTCTCCTTCGCTTCCTCGTTCACCTCCCACAGGACCACATCGAACCCATTTCTCAAAAGCACATTGACTATGCCGGATCCCATGACCCCGCCACCGAGGACTCCCACCCGGTGCACCTTGGCTGGCTCGATCCCCTGGATCCTGGGAAGCCTTCCTGCTGCTCGGGTATTGAGAAATATGGCGATGAGGTTCTTGGCCACATCCGAAACAGCACACTCGCAAAAGAGCTCCGCTTCCCTGGCAAGGTCCCCTTCGAAATCCGAACTCAGCCCCTTTTCCATGGCCTCTATAGCCTTGAAGGGGGCGATGTATCCCTTGGCCCTCTGGGCAGCAACCCCCTTGGCAAAGGCTATGATGTTCCTCTTTTGTTCCTCTGACGGGAGCTTGTGGGTCATTTCCCTCGTGATACGGGCTCCATGAGCCAACTGGCCCAATGCGAATTTCCTCGCGGCCTCAATGGCCGCATCCAGCAATCTCTCTTGGGGGACTACCTCGTCTATGCAGCCCTTGTTGAGGGCTTCCTCCGCGCTTATGGGCTGACCGGTCGTTATCATTTGGAGGGCATCGGGCAGCCCCACGAGCCTCGGAAGCCTTTGGGTCCCTCCAGCACCTGGGATGAGGCCTATCTGGACTTCAGGCTGGCCTACCTGCACCCCGGAAGCAGCTACCCTGTAGTGGCATGCCATTGCTATCTCCAACCCACCACCCAGGCAGTTTCCATTTATCGCTGCGATTACGGGCTTGGGGCCCAACTCTATGGCATTGAGAAACCTGTTGTTTTCCATGACCTTCTGGAAAAGGTATTCCTTGTCCTTTACCTTTTGCACCTCGGTTATATCCGCTCCCGCAATGAAATTTTTTCCGGTTCCGGTGAGAATCACTGCCTTTATGGCCGGATCCTCGAAGGCGGAAAAGATCGCCTCTGCCATCTCCCGGACAAAGTGTTCCGAAAGCTGGTTCACGGGAGGATTGTCCAGTTGGAGTATTGCTACGTTCTCCCTCTGTTTCACCTTGATGGTCTTGAAATCCGTCTTCATGGCCTGCCTCCGTCAATTTTTCTTCATCTTTGCCTCTTCCTCAGCCCTCAGGACCTTCCTCAGGACCTTTCCCACTGCACTTTTAGGAAGAGATTCCCTGAACTCCACCATCTTGGGCACCTTGTAAGCTGCGAGCTTCTTGCGACAAAACTCTATGATCTCTTCCTCGGTTGCGCTCTCGCCCGGCTTGAGCACTATGAAAGCCTTCACCGTC
>JAPWUY010000378.1 GCA_028275295.1 Thermodesulfobacteriota bacterium
CTGTGTCTAGAATTCCTGGAGAGGAAGCACAGGGAATGGCTGTGGATATCGCGTCGTCAGACTAGCCCCGGCATTGTCCTGAGCAACGCGAGGAGGCTTTTGGAGGCCTCGACAGAGCTCCTCAGGGACTTGAAGAATTTGGCCGTGATCCATAGGCCCGGCTTTCGCTCCCGGGGTCTGGGCCGGTTTCTTGACATGGTGGAAGAGGAACTGGAGGAGCAATATTTGGCCAAGGTGGAAGAACACTTGGAGGAACTTCGGTTCTCCAAAGGAGTGAGGCTTTCGGCTGAGCTGGGCAAGGGCGGAGAGGGTAGCAACTACTCCCTGTGCAAACATAAAAGGGAGAACACGGGGTTGGTCAAGCGGATCCTGGCGAAGAGGTCTCCCGTATACACCTTTTCCCTCCATCCACGCGACGAGCAAGGAGCAAGAGTGTTAGAAGAGCTTAGGGACACAGGGCTTGCCAAGGCTGCAAGGGCCCTGGGAAAGGCGGCCGAACACATAGAGAGCTTCTTCAACCTATTGCGCTGGGAGTTGGCCTTCTATGTAGGCTGTCTGAACCTCTCAGAGAAGATTCGCGAAATAGGAGCACCAATTACATTTCCTCGGCCCTGGCCCCAGAAAGAACACAGGTTCCGTTGCAAGGGCCTGTATAACGTTTCCCTCGCTTTGGTTACCCGTCAAAGGCCAGTCGGCAACGAGCTAATGGGCGATGGCAAGGACCTCTTCCTCATAACTGGGCCGAATCAAGGAGGAAAAACCACATTCCTTCGTAGCGTTGGTCTGGCCCAAATGATGATGCAGGCCGGAATGTTCGTGCCAGCAGAAGAATTCGAATCCAATTTGTGCTCGGGCATCTTCACCCATTTCAGGAGGGAGGAAGACAGGAGCATGGAGAGGGGAAAGCTGGAGGAGGAGCTTGAGAGGATGAGGGCGATAGTGGAGTCCATCAAGCCCGGCGGCCTTCTTCTCCTCAACGAGTCCTTTGCCAGCACTAACGAGAGGGAGGGCTCTGAGATCGCCTTGGAGGTGATCCCGGCCATCCTCGACTGTGGGATCAAGGTATTCTATGTCACACACTTCTTTGAGTTCCCTCAGAAGATGGCACAGATGATCCCCAAGAGGATCCTCTCCTTGAGGGCAGAGAGGCTTCCCGATGGGACGCGGACCTTCAAGATCAAGGAGGGAAAGCCCCTCGAGACCAGCTATGGGGTGGACCTTTACAGGAAGATATTCGGGGATAGACCCGAGAAGGAAACTCCATCGGTTTAGAAGCGAGAAGGGGAGAGGTCTTTTTTGCCCCGGGGATTTCTTTGGAAGGCTCCCTAGAGGCTTTCCTTTTTCCCGAGATCGTGTTCTACTTAGCCAAACACCAAAGGAGGCTTCAGATGAAGACAAGGGTCGCTTTGGCAATGGGGTTCTTTTTCTTCTTCGTATCTGCCTTGGTCTCGGCCCAGGTGGACTATCCCAAGGGCCTCAAGGAAATAGTGCCCGTGTACTCCAAAGCCAAGGTTGTCACTGCCATGGAGACCACAGACGGTTCTCATGCTGTTTTGGAGGGAACTGGATCCGCCCAGGAGGTGGTCTCCTTTTACAAGAAGGCCCTGGAAGGAAAGGGGTGGGCACTGGAGTGGGAGATGAACCAGAAGGACAATACGGGCCTCGCCTTCACGAAAGGCAAGCAGGGCCTTTACATCGTGGTGGACACATCCCAGAAGGGCAAAACCACGATCGTCCTCACCCTGGGAAAGAAATAGGTGAGCTCGGCCGAGGTCTATCTTCAGGCCAGGCCCAAGCCTTGGAAGATGCTTTCTAGCGGGCCACTCTTCTCCAATAAGAAAAGCATCCTGGATGCCTTGGCATGGTCCTTCGAGGTGAGGGAAGGGGGGACCTTATCGAGCTTATCGAGCAAGGAGAGGGCGTCTTCCTGGATCACAAAGAGGGGCAATCGCCTCTTCTCCGCTAGCTCCATGAGGGCCTGAGGAGGCCTTCGGCCAGATGTCGAGACTATCGCGGCCACATCTCCCCTAACTTCCGAATCGGGTTCCTGGGGAGCGAGGAGGAGCACTCTATTGTAAAGCCTCTTAAGCGGCGATAGCTCGCCAGATAGCAGCTCAGATCCCCCAATGGTCCACCCCCCTATGAGTCTCTCAAGATATTCGCTGCCGAAGAGAAGCTCTCCTCCTGTCAATCTCACAACGTCGCCGAGAGTTCTGTACGCCAAAAAGGGATCCTCGGGAATGAAGAATATTGGAGGGACGCTCCCCAGAGGTACCCTCGTCGAGACATGCCTTCTCACTTCGTCCATCTCCCCATGGGGGATCCTGTTCACAACAACTCCCCCGAGCCTGCCCCCCAGGAGGGAGAGAACGTTGAGAATCGAGTAAAGGGTCCTTGGGATGTCCTGGAACTTTACTACAAGGAGAAAATGCCCATCCAAGGCCCTTGCGAGGGCAATATCCGATACCATGGAGGAAGAATCGTCCAGGAAGACATGCCTAGCTCCCATGACGAGAAGGAGGTCCTTTCCTTCGCACACCTTCCTCCAATGGGGCTGAATGCGCCGAGCAAGCTCCGTGGGATCCTCATTGGGCACAGGCCTCTCGAGTGGGATTTCTGGAGCCAAGGCCTCGAGAGGTTCTCCGATTCCCATCGCCTCCTTGAGGAGCAAGACCTCCTCTGGCTGGGATGAGCCCCCGAGCTCTCGGCTCGAAAACCTGGGTCTAAAAAGCCCCACCTGGAGGCCCTTTTCCCTCGCGCGTTGGCTCAGGGCCCATATGAAGAGCTTCCGTCCAGCATTCTCCTCTGTGGAGCCAATGACAATGGTCTGGGCCATCCCAGTATCCCTTTGGAGAAAGCATCACCCTCCCGTCCCATTATATCCCGTATGGCTTCCAAATGGTTCTCTCGAGAAAGAAGGAGCGGTGCTTTCTCGAAAGAGATCTCTCGGTCGGCCCCTTCGAACCCGAAGCTGTCCCATGGGTGAGAAGCTCCATGAAATTGTGAGTCCGGATCCAATTGGGCGAACTGAGGTGCAGAGTATAGGGATCCAGGGGCCCTGGGAGTCATCCCTCTCAGCCGGCCAACGAGCGAGGTGTGAGATTTCCATTGACATAAGATAACTGTGCAAGCACCGCTTGCATGTGCCTCAATGTGGTCCATCTTCAAAGTCTTGACACTTCGCGGGCGCAATCCCTAATATACGCCTGCCACAAGAGCC
>JAPWUY010000380.1 GCA_028275295.1 Thermodesulfobacteriota bacterium
ACTGTTTTTGTAGTCGATGATTCCAATGTGGTGATAGCGAGCCTCAAAAAGACGTTTGAGATGGTAAACTTCAAGGTAGAGACGGCCAAGGACGGCTTGGAGGCCCTGGAGAGGGTAAGGAGTGGGTTCAAGCCAGATCTAATACTGACAGATGTCCACATGCCCAATATGGATGGGCTGGAATTTATAAAAAATGTTCGACCGATTCTTCGTTTCACTCCGATCTTGGTACTTACCACAGAAAGCCAAACAGCAAAAAGGGAACAGGCAAAGAAGTTGGGAGCAACGGGTTGGCTGGTAAAACCGATTTCAGGGCCAGACCTGCTCAAAGTAGTCAAGCAGATACTTCCGGGAAGTTGACACTGCCATGATCAGATTGTGCCGATTAATTACGACAAGTGCGACTTGCTTCCTAACGGCCTTTTTACTGGGAAGCCTTGCTTGGATCTCATATCCGCTTCTGAAATCCACAGTAACATCCCATCGGGAGATGTTTTCCCTGGCAGTCGGGATGGCGGCGATTCTCACGGGAGTTGGCATTCCGGGTTTTCGGGTCCTGGCAAGTTTTATCCTCAAAGGCTTGGGAAGGGGAAGGCTTGTTGTGAGGCTACCTTCGATGGGCCTCCGACATGTCCAGGGCTGGTCTGGAGAGGAGGTTAGGATGCTGCCCCAACTTGCCTCTCTATTGTGCGCACATCTCGAGAATGTCAATTCCACAACCGAGACGAACGCACTTCGGATAATGGAGGCACTCGACCACATCCGCGAGGAAAGTAGCGAACTCTTGCAGAAACTGAGGCTCACAACCGAGGCAGCGCAGAGCCAGATGCAATCGCAAGCCCAAACTCTTGCCCGAAGTACCAACACATTGTCGGAAATCCGGGCCTATGTTGGGCGTCGGGAGGAGAAGATCCAAGAGGACACGGAGCGTATCTCCGTGGTGCTGAAAAGTGTCAAGGATCTCATGGAATTCACGAGGGCCACAAGGGGGATCTCGGTCCAGACCAAGATATTGGCCCTCAATGCAGCGATAGAAGCTGCGAGAGCGGGTGAAGCTGGGCGTTGCTTTGAGGTAGTGGCGAACGAGGTTCGGAAGCTGGCATTGGAGAGCGAGAGGATCACCAACCACATAGAGTCAAAGCTCGGCGAGTTCGTGGAGGTGACAGAGGCAAATCTCTCCTCCGTGGCCGATTTGAAGTCCATCATGGAAGAGAGGGAGCATCTGTCTAACCTTGTTGCCGACATCGAACAAGTGCAACAAGAGGCGAACCGTCTCCCGGCTCTGACTATCGAATGCCAAAAGGCAATGGAGAAGATTTATGGGGACATCCTCACGGCCCTCGGTTACATGCAGTTTCAGGATATAACCCGTCAACAGATCCAACATGTCCAGATGGCCCTGAGGAACCTAAAGGATTACTTCCAGGGGCTCGAGAGAGGGGCGGAAGGTCGCTCCGGGCGACCACTGGGCTCACTAGAAGAGCAAATCAGGCAACTCAAGGAAGAGTATGTGATGCAATCCGAACGCTCGACACACGAGGAGGTCATGGGAGAAGGTGCCCCGCAAGCTCAAGATGGTCCGAAGATAGAGCTTTTCTGAACGAGCTAGGACTAACTATCACGTGCGAGCCTTCCCTTTGGAGAGCACCTTATCCCCCCCTCACTTCGCGGGAGCCCGGCGGAGTGACGGCTTTCAAGGGCTAAGCCAATGGGAATTCCGCCTCGGACTCTTGGCCCGAAGAGGAAGCCTATCGCTGTCCCCAGGGATCCATGGGCTCCCCTGCCATTACTTGAAGCGTCACTGGGGGAAGGCCCATCCTTCTCAGAGCCAAGTCAAGATCTTCCCTTTCGCCCGAGGACCAGAGGAGCTTCAGATACTCCCCAGCGTCTCTTGAGGCGTACCAGCATTCGCCGAAAAGGGATCGGAGATGCTCCCTCAATATCACCTCCCCGGCCCAGGCCCTGAGATAATCGGCACTGTAGAGATCTTCTTCAAGCTCCATGAGGGCTTCCTCGGGCTCGTAACGTAGGCCCGTTGCCCTTCCCATCAAGAGTCGATAGGAGGACAAATCCCTCCCATCCTCACCCTGTGAAAAATAGAGCAACTGGAAAAGGAGCTTTCCCGCATAGCGCCTGACCACGTATAGGCGCTTCAACCCTTTCTCCAAGGATTGGGAGATTGCCTCCTCCTGGGAAAGGCCCAAATAGTCCATCAGGAACCCAGGATTCCCCGTGAGGCCGTCGAAGAGGAAGGCAAAACACTCGCTCAAAGAGTAAGACCTGGGCAGGTGCCGGTAAGGGTAGGGGAGGGAGGGATCCGCATGGGCCAATTGGAGAGCATGACCCATCTCGTGAAGTGCTGCTTCCAAACTAGAAAGGCCACCGTTTGGCTGCAACATCACGTGAATCTCCTGGGGGACTCTCAGGGGGACACACCTGGAAGTCGCCGCCTTGCCTGGCCTGGAGGCTGCATCCAACCGGATGCTCCTGCCCACCTCCTCCCAAAGGCCAAGAGGTTCCAGAAGGTCCTCGAGAACTTTCAGAATCTGGCTTTCGGTCATGGGGTAACCCAAGGAGTCGGCATTGAGGATCCGGAGCATATGGAGATGGCTCAGCTCGCTGGGATCCTTGCCCGTGGTGCGGGAGATCCATTGTAGGACCTCTCTTCTGTAAAGCTCCGCGGTCGAGTGGAGAAGTTCCTCCGCCTCTTGCTTCAGGGATTGCAAGTCGTAAGGTTTTTTCATCTGGCAGAAGTCCAAGTAGCTTTCAAACCCGAAGTCTTCCTTCAGGATGTCCTCTGTCCCTTGCCAGAGGGCCCTTTTCATGGATGACGCCCTCTTTATAACGGGAGAGGCTGAGGCTATGAGGGCCTGCCTCCTGTGAAAGTCAGGCTCGTTCATTAGCCAATTTTCCATCTCTGCCAGAGATATCCTCTCCTGTCCTATCATCACCGCAGCCTCTCTGGAAAACTGGCTCAACGCCTCCTCCCTGAGGAGCAAGTCCATCTTCACGAACTGGGCAACACACGAAAAATAGGCTCTCCAAGC
The DNA here is from genome assembly GCA_028275295.1 of Thermodesulfobacteriota bacterium. Lineage (GTDB taxonomy): Bacteria > Desulfobacterota > Desulfocorpusculales > Desulfocorpusculum > Desulfocorpusculum > JAPWUY01. The sequence continues at coordinate 3,048 of JAPWUY010000380.1, forward strand.
CCTCTCCCTGAGGTCTCCGTCCTCCTCCTTGGAGGCGTAATCTCTGAGCCAGAGGATCGAATCCAGATCCGTTGCAACTGGATGGGATGCGAATATGGCGCCAGTTCTCTGGGTTTCTGAAAAGCCCTTCTTTATCGCCAGG
>JAPWUY010000381.1 GCA_028275295.1 Thermodesulfobacteriota bacterium
AATTTATCGTGCAGAAAAACTCAGCCCCCTCCTTGTCAATGGGAAGCTCGAAATCGGGAATCTCCTCCCTCAATTCGTCTGCCATCCACTCGAAGGTCTCCAGGGCATCCTCCACAGTGAGACGCATGTTGTTCATGGTCTCGCGATGGTTGTTGGCGGTCTTCTGGATCTCACCTGGGGTCTCCTCCCTGGGGACAAGGCTTCTCGCAGTGGTTATTATCTGGCCGAAGTTGATCCCCATGGGGCAAGCCCAAGTGCACCTCTGACAATTGGTGCACTGCCAGATCCAGTTGGATTTGATCACCTCTTCCTCCATGCCCAACTGGATCATTCTGATGAGTTTCCTGGGGTCCATCCCCTCCCAGTCGGCGATGGGGCATCCCCCAGCACAGGTGCCACATGTGAGGCAGTTGTCCAGCTTGCTTGCGGGCGCAACCAACTCCTTGAAAGCCCTCTTCCTTTCCCTCGCCAATACCAATCCTTCAGCCATTTTCTCCTTTCCCCCTTGAATTCCGTCAATATTCAGCCGGTATCTGGTTCAATTCCGCAAGGGTGAAGACCGGGCCATCCTTGCAGACGTATTTGGGGCCTGTGTTGCACTTTCCACAGATGCCGATCCCACACTTCATCCGGTTCTCCAGGGACATTATTATCTGCTCCGGCGTGAAGCCCAGTTTCGTCAGGACGGGCATTGTGAACTTGATCATTATGGGTGGACCGCAAACGATGGCATAGGCGTCCTTGGAACTAGGGGCTACTTGCTCCGTGACTGCAGGGACGAACCCCACAAGTCCGGTCCACCCCTCCTCCCCCGCATCCACAGTGAAATGGGTGCTTATATCATCCCTTTCCTGCCACTCCTTGAGGGTCTCCTTGTAGAGGAGAAGGCCCGGCCTCCTAGCTCCATAGATCACGGTTATCTGGCCGAAACGGGCCCTGTTTTCGGGGTGAAGCATGTACTGGATGGTGGACCTGAGGGTGGTGAAGGCGAAACCACCGCCTATGAAGACCACGTTTTTGCCCTCGAACTTATCCAGTGGGAAGCCCTTCCCCAATGGTCCCCTTACCCCGATCACGTCCCCTTCGGACATCTCATGGAGGGCCGTTGTCACGACCCCAGCCTTGTTCACTGTGAAGAGCAGATGTCCCTTCTCCGTAGGGGATGATGCAATGCCTATGGGTATCTCCCCTTTCCCAGCCAGGGATAGCTCGGCAAATTGGCCCGGAGTGTACCTGAAGGCCTTCTCGTCTTCCTCCTTCAGAAAGACGAGCCGAAAGCTCTTGAGGCTCCTATCGTCCGTCTCGACTGTTATCTTGTCTATTCGAACAGGATAAGGCAAGTAAGGATTCTTCCTCTCCATCTCTCCCTCTCCCACGGGGTTCAACCCCTCAGCTCCCTTATGATCTCTCTTATGTCAATGTTCACTGGGCAGAACTGAACGCACCTACCGCAGCCCACGCACATTATGGTCCCGAAGTCATCGAGGAAGTACCTGAGCTTGTGCATGAATCGTTGTCTGAACCTCTCCTTGCCCGTGGGTCTCGGATTGTGGCCAGATGCGTGAAGGGTGGTCAAGGGGAACATGCAGGTGTCCCAGTTACGACCCCTCACACCGCACTGTCCTCTCACCTCATCCTGGATGTCGAAGCAACTGCAGGTGGGGCAAAGATAGGTGCAGGTGCCGCATTTTATGCAGGCCTCGTGAGCCCTCTCCCAGTAAGAATCCCCGAACATCTCCAGAAGGGGTCGCTTCCTTATATGGGACGGGTCCAGTGGTTCTCCCATGGCAGCGGTGGCAGCATCTTGCAAACCCTTGGCCTCCTCCAGATTCGAAGGAGAGGCCCCAGGAAGGTCAATTCCCTGGAGCAATTCTCTTCCCTTGTCGGTCACTGGCTCCAAGAGAAACCCTTCACCCAGGTCCGTCATCATGATGTCCACGCCCTCTCGGGAAAAAGGCCCCCCTCCTGTCCAGTGGCAAAAGCAACTGGTGCACGGGGAGTTACACCCCAAGGCCATCACCACCATGCTCTCCCTTTTCCTCGCGTAATAAGGGTCTTGCCATGCCCCCTGAACAAGGAAGACCTTGTCCAGGATCCCGAAGGCCCTGGCATCGCACGGCCTTATGGCAAAGGCCAGCCTGCCAATGCATGGCTCCTCGACCTCCTTCAGGATGAAGGCATCCGGTCTGGATCTGTCCACGCTGAAAACGAACATCCTCTCAGACTGAGGAAACACCATTGCTTTTGGGGAGACCCTCGAGTTCCAATACTCGGTCACCGGGGATGCGGTTCCATCGAGGGGCATTGTGTCCACAGCTCCATCAACCTCCACTGGCCCCCAGATCTCGTACCCCTTGCCCCTCAACTCCCCTAGGAAACCAGAAACATCAGCTTTTGGAAGCATCTTCGCATCCATCGCTTTCCACCCTCGCCCTTTGGTCTTCGCTTGTCCATTAGCGTCCACTTGAGTTCGCGCTTCACATGATGAAGTCCTGGGGATCGTCGGGCCTGTAAGTGGCAAGGGGAGGTATCCCCTCTAGGCTCAGCCCCACCTCGTATCCCCATCTCTCCTTTATCTCCTTTTCCAACTTCCTCGTGAGGAGCCTCACGGGGATTCCCATGGGACATGCCCTCTCGCAGGAGCCGCAGTCAGTGCATCTGCCAGCCATGTGGAATGCCCTGAAGAGATGGAAGGTGAACACGTCATCTGGGTCCTGACTCTTTCCAACCCATTGGGGTCTGGAGCAGTCCACGAAGCATTCGGGGCAGTAACAATGAGGGCAGGCATTCCTGCAAGCGTAACATCTTATGCAAGTGGAGAGGATCTTCCTGAAGAAGTTCCACCTCTCGCGGGCCTCTTTGGCCTCGATCTGTGCTATATCGGAAAAGCGATCAGTCTTTCTCTCCTCGACTTCAGGGGCCAAAACCATATCCGCCAGGACCGGATTCCTGTGTTCGCATATGGTGCAGCAATGCTGCAAGGCCTCCTCTCTCGGCAGCACGAGCTCCAACTCCTTGCCCCGCAGAATGACCGATCCATTTTTCTCCGCCACATCCAGGATCTCCTTTTTCCCGGCTGCCCTCTGGAGCTTTCGCCTGTCTAGCATTCCATGGCAGGGTACACCTAGTATCACGACCTGATCCCTTGTTATCTGGTGTTCCTGGAAATGGAGCACCA
>JAPWUY010000382.1 GCA_028275295.1 Thermodesulfobacteriota bacterium
TATGGGATATTTGCCACCCTTTCATTCTCTCAGCTCCCTGCCCGTCAGTTTGAGAAAAACGTCTTCCAGGGTAGCCATCCTGAGAAGGCAGCTTCCCTCTCCCAGGTGCTTGCCCAAGGTCTCGAAGACCTTTTGGGCTGAGTCCGTGTACACGATCAATCTGTGACCAAGGTCCTCATGCTCGAGCCCTTTTTCCCGTATCAGCACCTTGAGTCCATCGGGAGGATTGCCCACTTCCAGGACCTCCTTTCCCACGTGCTCCCTTATCAAGTCCGAGGGGGTCCCCTCCGCCAGAACCCTCCCATGATCCATTATCAGAAGGCGATCGCACAACCTGGATGCCTCTTCCATGTAATGGGTGGTGAGAATTATGGAAATGCCTTGGAGCTTCAGGGCCTCGAGTCTTTCCCACACCTGGTGTCGCGACTGGGGATCTAAGCCCGTTGTGGGTTCATCGAGGATCAGGAGCTCTGGCGAGTTGACAAGGGAACGGGCCAGAACGAGCCTCCTCATCATCCCCCCTGATAGCTGGGAGACTTTGGCCTCCCTTTTTCCATCAAGTCCGACAAATCGAAGAAGCTCTCCGGCCCTCTTTTTGGCCTCCGAGAGTGGGATGTCGAAGTATCTAGCAAAGACTTGCAGGTTTTCCTCGACCGAGAGATCCGGATCCAGGCTGTTTTCCTGCTGACAGACCCCTATCCTCGCCCTTATGGACCTCCAATCCTTCTCTATGTCCATCCCGAATACCTTGAGGGTCCCGCCGCTTAAAGGAGAAAACCCATATAGCATCCTGATGGTGGAGGTCTTCCCGGCCCCATTGGGCCCTAGAAGGCCGAAACATTCTCCCTTCATCACGCAAAAAGAGACATCTTCCACTGCCACGAGATCACCGAAGGTCTTCCTCAAGTGGAATGCCTCGACAACTGCCTCTTCTTTCCTGCCCATGATAGAAGCTCTCCTGTCCCCGAACGCCATGTCCTGTTATAATACAACGGTCCTGCGTTTGCAGGCTGTACCTCGACTCCGAGGGAGACCAACTGGGAGAGATTCGTCCATGGCCAGAAATCAGTATCCCATCCTGACAGCTGAAGAGGCTGCATCTCTTGTGCCAGATGGAGCCACGGTGGCATTCAGCGGTTTCGGGGCTGCAGCCTCAGCCAAGGCTGTGCCGAAGGCGCTGGCAAAAAGAGCGAGGGAAATTCATGCTCAGGGGAAGCCCTTCAAGATAAGGGTGCTTACGGGCGCATCCACGGATGAGAATCTGGACGAGGAGTTGGCCCGGGCTGAGGCCATATCCTGGAGGGCTCCGTACCAATCTTCCCCCACCCTGAGGAAACAGATAAACGACCAAATTGTCCAATACGTGGACATGCATCTGTCCCATGTGCCTCAAGCTGTTATCTTCGGATTTTTCGGGAGGATAGATTTCGCTGTAATAGAAGCAACTGAGGTGACACGGGACGGGAGAGTCTATCTGACGACTTCCATCGGGGCCTCCCCCACCTTTCTTCAACACGCGGAGAAGGTGATCCTGGAGATAAACGCTGCCCAGTCTCCGAGGTTGAGGGAGATGGCAGACATATTGGTGCTTCCTCCCCCTCCCCACAGGAGCCCCATACCCATCCAGCACCCCATGACTCGAATAGGATGGCCCTATGCCGCTGTTGATCCCAAGAAGGTGGTGGGGATAGTGTATACGGATGAACCAGACCACGTCCCACCCTTTTCTCCACCGGATGAGACAGCGAGGAAAATCGCCCATCACGTGGTGGAATTTCTACTGGAAGAGGTTTCTGCCGGGAGAATACCCAAGGAGTTTCTTCCCTTGCAGTCGGGAGTGGGGAACGTGGCAAACGCTGTCATGGCCTCCCTCGGGGACCATCCGGATGTTCCGGCTTTCTACATGTACTCGGAGGTCTTCCAAGATGGAGGGAAGGCTCTTGGGGGCGAGTGCGGCGAGCTTGAACCTGAGCCCTCCCAAGATGGCAGAGGTGGTGAGGGAGATGGATTTTTTCGGAGATCGGGTGATCCTTAGGCCTCAGGAAATAAGCAATCACCCAGGAATAATAAGACGGCTCGGCGTGATAGCCATGAACACCGCCATAGAGGCAGATATATATGGAAATGTCAACTCCACCCACATCTGCGGGCAATACATAATGAATGGCGTTGGAGGAAGCGCTGAGTTCACCCGCAATGGATATCTCTCCATCTTTATGTGCCCCTCGATCAGCAAGGGAGGCAGGATTTCCCATATAGTTCCCATGTGTCCCCATGTGGACAACAACGAACACTCGGTCCAGGTGTTGGTGACCGAGCAGGGTCTGGCTGATCTGCGGGGATTGGGACCCGCCCAGAGGGCAAAGGAGATAATAGAGAAATGCGCCCACCCAGCCTACCGGGATTATCTATGGAATTACTTCCATCGATCCCCAACTGGCCACATAAAACACGACCTTCAAAGGTGCTTTGAGCTCCACTTGAACCTCATGAGATATGGTGCCATGCTTCCTGAGCTCAAATTGGAGGGGTGAGGGTTTCCCCTCCTGCCTCAGAAGATTCCAAAATTCAGACCAGCTGCCATTGTCTGGCCCAGTTCCCTGCACCTGGCCAAAATCTCCTCCCTTATGGCTCCACGAGAGATGAGGGGAGGCTGAACCTTTCGGAATTGGTATCCCAGGCAGATCCTCTCTATGCTCCTCAAAGCACCTTCCCCGTCATTTCCAGCACTGATGAACACGGCATAGGGTTTCCTGAAGATTCTCGGATGCCCCCTCAGGGACTCGTAAGTCCTGTCGAAGAGATCCTTCAATGCCCCTGCCATATATCCGAAGTATTCGGGGGAACCCAGTAGCAGGGCATCGCAATCTATCAAATCCTGGGCCTCTGTCTCCAAGGCCCTTTTCAAAACCACCTTCACCCCTTGGATCGAGGATGCCCCCCTTGCCACCTCCTCTGCCATCTTGCGCGTATTGCCACTTTGGGAGTGAAAGACTATCAAAATCGTCTTCAAGCCCAGCCCCCTCCAGATAAAAATTGCCCATACTATATGTTCTGGAAATTGGCTCTTCAAGAAGGGAAAGACGGAAGCCAAGGTCACATCTCCAGCCTTGCAACGAAAACGCTCGCGGGCAGGATTGGACCCATCCAGGGGACAGAGGCGCTAAAG
>JAPWUY010000383.1 GCA_028275295.1 Thermodesulfobacteriota bacterium
TCTTGGATCTCAGGATGGAGACAGGGCGCAAAGATTTGCCAGTGGATCGTCCCCCTTCCCAGGAGGCCAAGCACGTCCTCATAGTGGACGATGAGGAGAACATGCGCCACATGCTCTCCCTTCTCCTTGCCAGGGAAGGCTATAGGGTCTCTCTCGCTCAAAACGGGGTGGAGGGCCTAGAGGTCCTGAGCAAGGATCCTGCGGACATAGTTCTCTGCGACCTCAAGATGCCCGTCATGGACGGGATGGAGTTCTTGGAAGAGTGCAAATCCCGCGAACTGCATCCAACCATCATCATGATGTCCGCGTACGGGACTCTGGACACCGCAATCGAGGCCATGAAGAGAGGGGCTTATGACTATGTGCAGAAGCCCTTCAGGCCAGACGAGGTGATCCTCACCCTGAGAAAGGCCGAGGAGAGGGAGCGTTTGAGGCGCGAGAATCTGGCCCTCAGGGAGGAACTGGCGAGGCTTTCCCGGTACGACGATATGGTGGGCCGAAGCCGAGCCATGCAGGAGATCTTCTCGACCATAGAGAAAGTGGCACCGTACTCCGTGACAGTTCTCATCTTGGGGGAAAGCGGGGTAGGCAAGGAGCTCATTGCGAGAGCCATACACAGAAAGAGCCCCAGAGCAAACGGCCCTTTTCTAGCCCTCAATTGCGGGGCAGTCCCACCTAGCCTCATGGAGAGCGAGCTTTTCGGGCATGTGAGAGGCGCTTTCACGGATGCCACCCACGACAAGAAGGGCCTGTTCCAGATGGCCCACCAGGGGACCCTTCTCCTCGACGAGATAGGAGAGCTTCCCAAGGACCTACAGGTGAAACTTCTGAGGGTCCTCCAGGATCAGGAGGTGAGGCCAGTAGGGGGAACCAAAAGCCAGAAGGTGGATGTGCGTATTCTCGCTGCCACATCCAAGGATCTCGAGGAGGAGGTAAGAGGAGGCCGCTTCAGGGAGGACCTCTTCTACAGGCTCAATGTGGTCACCATACAGGTTCCACCTCTGAGGCAGCGGCAGGAAGACATCCCCCTCCTTGTGGACCACTTTCTGGCCCGTTTCAGAAAAAGGCTCGGCGTTTATGTAGAGAGGGTAAGTCCCAGGGCAATGGCGGCCCTCATGAGATACCCCTGGCCCGGAAACGTGAGGGAGCTCGAAAATGTCATCGAGAGGGCGTGTGTGCTCTGCGACGGAAAGAGAATAGAGATTTACGATCTACCGGAAAGATTGAGGGCTTTGAGCGCTGTAAGGCAAGCTGAGGCCAAAGAAGATCTCAGACTTAGGCCCAGATTGAGAAGCCTGGAGAGGGAGCTTGTGGAGGAGGCCCTGAGAAGGAGCAATGGCAACAGGACGCAAGCTGCTCGACTTCTCGGCATAACCCACAGGGCACTCATGTACAAACTGAGGGCCATGGGAAAGGGAGAGGGCCTTGGCGAGACAAGTGACGGGGCTCCAAACGGCCAGTGAACCCCTCGAGGCGGGCGATCCCATCTCAGGCCTCCAAATAAAGGGGAAATGCTGCCCCCTCGAGGTTCTCCCTCGATGGTATGAAGTCTTCTTCACAAAGGGAAATCCTCTTCATACGGCGGTGGCCAAAGTGGGAGGCGCGATACTGTTTTATTTTCAGTTTTCGCGCAGTTTCTCCTCTCCTGGAGGTGTGGCATGGCAATTGCAAAGATGGCGTACGGGACGGGGAGGGAAATTTGGCCGGGGAAGAAGACGACCTCATGGCGAACTGGGCTCACGCTTTTGGAGCTTGTCATAGTCTTGAGCATAATAGCCATCTCGGCAGCGATAGGGATCCCCAATTGGATTTCTGGGAAGCCATGGAGGGAACTCAAAGCCGCAGCCAGGGATGTCTATGGGGAATTCATGAAAGCCAAGACAAGGGCTGTTGCAACGAGCAGGGCGCACAGGGTGTTTTTCGATCTCGAGCACGGCCTCATGAGGTTGATGGAAGGTGAGGCGGGCTGTTTGAGGGCCAGCATGTGCACCACGTGGACCGATGTCCCAGGAGGGGAGATGAGGATCCCACCTTCCATATCCATCGTGGGGAACCCTTTTGGCGACAATAATGCGAGCTTCAATGTGGATGGAACAGCAGAAGCAGGAAATGTGACACTGCGAAATTCCAAGGGCCAGACATACAAGGTGATCGTGTCGTCTTCGGGCCGTATCAGGATGGAAAAGGGGAGCTGAAAGGCCATGGTGGGACACCCGATAGTCCCAATGCTCCGCACTGAAAATGGGCTGGAAAGGGTTAGGGGAGATAGCTCGATGATGCCATGTCTTTTGGGGGCCCACAGGAGATCCTGTAGAGGTTTCACGCTCCTAGAGCTCATGATAGTCGTGGCCATAATCGGTATAGCTGCGGCTATCGGAATCCCCCAGTGGATTGCTGGAAAGCCTTACAGGGAGCTCAAGCAGGCCTCTAGGGACATCTTCGGGGAGCTTATGAGGGCGAAGGGGGAAGCGGTGACCACCTTTGCGGCCCACCGAGTTTTGTTCGACGAATCGGGAAGGACCTTCTCGCTCCAGAGGGCAAACGATTGCCGGAAGGTTGTATCCGAAGATCAGTGCACTTGGATCAATGTGGATTCTTTCCCCAAGCGACTTCCTAACTCGGTGAGCGTTGTTGGAACATTCTTTGGGGATAGGGGTCTTGTTTTCAACGTGGACGGCACGGCAAATACCGACTCTTCGGAGACTCGGGCCTCTGTTAGATTGAGGTGTTCGAGCGGTCAGCAATACAGAGTGAACGTGGAACGAAATGGAAGAATTTGGACCGAGAAGGTGTCGTGACGTGTCGTTTGTCTCCGTTTGGAAGCTGGGGAAGCTAACATGAAAACCATGCGGGGGACCGGTGGGCGACGATCGAACGGGGCTGGTTTCACCCTTCTGGAGGTGGTCGCTGCCCTTTTCATCATAGCGGTTGCGCTTTTGGCCATGGGCAAGATGCAGACCCGTTCTCTTGATGCGGCAGAGCATGCAGGCAGGGTTGCCACAGCCTTGCGCCTGGCTCAGGACGTTATAGAGCAGATGCAAGCACTAGGCGTGAGCTCTTGGGTTAGCAGTAGTGGAGAACAGGTTTGTCCAGGGGGCAATCCCCAAAACCAGATATCGTGTCCCCCAATATTGGATCCAGAGGGCA
>JAPWUY010000384.1 GCA_028275295.1 Thermodesulfobacteriota bacterium
GGCCTCTTTCTCGAAAGAGAACGGGTTGCTTAGGGAAGCTTGCCGTGAACGAGGTTATCCGTGAGGCGATCCAAAGGAGAAGGGTGGTCAAGCTCTTCTATGGCGGAGGCCATAGGTTGGTTGAGCCGCACTGTTACGGGTTGAGCAGGGATGGGAAAGAGCTGCTTCGGGCTTACCAAATTTCAGGCTACAGTCAGTCGGGGCAGACCCAGGGCTGGAAACTGTTCCGTATGGATCGCGCAAGTGATATCAGTATCACAGATCTGTATTTCGAGGGGCCGCGCCCCCTCTATAATCCGCAGGACCGGGCCATGGCCCACATTCACTGCAGCCTTTGATGATGGGCTATTTAGCGAAGCTCGGCAAAGGCACGGAGAAAGCGACATGAAAGAAGTAATTGAGAGACTTCTCCAGAGAATCCCGGGAGAGTCGACCCCCGAACTGGAAAGGATGAAGAGGAAACTAATCGAGGCCTCGGAAGGAGGGCCGCAAGGTATCGAGATGCTTTTCCAAAGTGAATCCGAGACCTTTATGAAAGAGGCCCAAGGCTTGTGCCAAAGGCTTTTGGAGAAGATAGAGGGATAGAAGGATGTCGTACAGAATAGAGAGAATCGAGGTAGAAGGCTTCAGGGGCTTCAGGAAGAGGAAGGAACTCAAGCTCGGGGAAAACCTTGTCATAGTCTCTGGCCCACAGCGAAGCGGTAAAAGTAGCCTCCTCAATGCTCCTGTGTGGGCCTTGGTGGGATCGGAGGCCGAGAAAAAGGAGCTCGGGCCTGTGCCAATCCGCGAGCGAGTGAGGTGGATAGCCCGGAATCTGGAAACAGACAGTACGAGGGTGAAGATACTTTTCCGTGGATCTCAAGGGGAGGAGCTTGTGGTGGGAAGGAGCGACCCCAAAGGGAAGGTCACAGTCGAACGCGATGGTCGAGAGATCAAAAAAGGCCCTCTCGAGGTCCTCGGGCTCACCCTCGATGGGTTGGTCTCATCAGTCTTTCTTCCCCAGGAGGTGATTCGAGCAGCATTATCACTCGAACCAAAGAAGAGGCAGGCCATATTCATTCAGCTTGCGGGGTTAGAGAACCTTTCAACCCTCGAGGGGTGTCTCGAGAATGCCCGAAAAATATTGGAAGACAAGGAAAAGAAGATTGCCGAATTGAGAAAGCATGTGGATGGAAGGATCGGGGGCCAGGTCTCCCTACAAAAAAGGAGGGTCAAGGAGCTTTGGGACAAGGTTCTCGGCCTGGGCCTGTCCGAGGAGGTCCTCTCGCCGGATGGCGCTAGACCCCTGGTGGAACAATCCCTCAAGGGGCTCGCTGATTTCTGCAGCAAGTACGGGGAAAAGATGCCGTCCATACCCGAGGTCCGAGGGCCCGAGGATTTGCCCCAATTTGTAAATGAGATGAGAGGAATTCTCTTTCGACTTGAGGCTGAAAGCCCGGAGACAAGACGGCAGAGAGACCTTTATGAGAGGAAGCGCAAGATTGAGGCCCTGATTTCGGATCTGGAGGAGCTGGAGGAAAAGAAACAAAAGATCAACGCTTCCAAGGAGGAGATTCTCAAGCCTCACGGGAAAGAAGAAGAACTTAAGATGGCGATCCGGGAATTGGAGAAGACTCTGGAGGGGTTGGACCGCGAGATCGAGCGGGGGGGAAAGTACTTGAAAATGGTCGAGGAGGCTCTCTCTTACTTCGAAACACTCCCCCAGGGGTTGGCTCAGATGGAATGCCCAGTATGTCGCAAGGCCAAAGTCAGCGTAGCGCATGTTCGAGAGCATCTGGCATCGGAGATTGAAAAGGCCGGTCTCGAACCACTTCGAAACCAAAGGCAGGAGATTGAGAAAACTCTGAAGGGAAAAAAGGCCGCCCAGGAGGCCCTCATCCATTTGGCGGAGCAAGAAAAGAAACTAGAGGCAATGTCCAAGGAACTTTTGGAAAAGGCCTCTGGGTTGAGGGGCCGGGAGATCGCCCCCAATGAATCTCTGGAGCTCGTGCTCAAGAATATGGCTCAGGCCACAGAGAAGGGATTGGAGGAACTCAAAGGGATAATCGAGGCCAGGGGGAGGGCGATTCAAGGGGTTCGAGCGCAGCTGGAAAAGCTTGGCCTGGTAGTTGAGCTCCATCGGGAAAAGAAGCGATTGGCCGAGCTCGATGAGATTCCGCAGACACCCCAATACAAGGCTTTCATCGAGACCGAGGACAAGATCCACATGCAGATTGCCCTTCTCAAGGAACTCTTAAAGGGGCTCGAGCAGGAGAAGATGGAAGCGTTTCGCCAAAGATTCGCTGACCTCAAGGATGAGGTCAATGACCTTTACAGGAGGCTCCTCGGGCGAGAAGACTTCTCGGAAGTGTGGATAGACGAAAAGGACTGGGAGGTCAAGACGCGAGCTGGGGATCGGCAGCCCACGGTCATTCAGGTCTTCAACGTGGGCGATATGACTGCAGTTGCTCTGGCCCTCTTCCTCGCGAGCGCCATGAGAGCGAACCATCAAGCTGGCTTCGTTCTGCTGGACGATCCCATCCAGAGCCTCGACGAAGAGCATGAAAGGCGTCTCGCAGAGATTCTCGCTGATCTGGCCCAAAAAAGGCAGGTGATCGTGTCGTGTAGCCGGAGTTCCTTCGTTGAGGCCCTCGAGGATGCCGGCACAGTGAAAAGGCAGGTGATTCGTCTCGCTCCGTGGGATGAAAGTCGCACTTGCCGCCTCCAAGGAGAAGAAAGGGAGGACTGACAAGGTGAAGCCCAGCGTTTTGGAAGAGATCGGGAGGTTTCGAAAGGAAAAAGGGGAGAGCTATGCTGGAAAATTCCTCCAGCGTCTTCTGGCCCTCACCTTCATCAAGGCCGGCTTCGATGTGGAGGCAGAGCACAGTGTCGAGGGCCCTGACCTTCTGATGGGGCGATTCCAGATCGAGGTCAAAACGACCACTTCCGAGCCCTTCACCATCGAGAAAAAGGACGCTAGGGACATCCGGCAAGCGATAAAGAAGGGGAAGACCCCGGTCCTAGCGCTTCTGGAATGTTCATCCTTCCGAGGTTGGACCTTGGTCTACGCAGAGGGTTTGAGCGAGGGGAGTTTCAGCCGCAAGGATCTCGCATTGAGAAGAATCTCCGAGCTAGAGAGAAAGATCAACGATCACTTCGATG